>NZ_DCSO01000006.1:1829-10475 GCF_002325665.1 Methylophaga sp. UBA1464 | reverse complement strand
ATACGACGTAAGCAACCTTATGAAGTTTATGAAAAACTGGACTTTGATATTCCGGTGGGCAAAGAAGGCGATTGCTATGATCGTTATCTGGTGCGGATCGAAGAAATGCGCCAGTCCAATAAAATTATGCAGCAATGTGTTGACTGGCTGCGAGCCAATCCGGGGCCGGTGATTATTGATAACGTTAAAATTGCCCCGCCCAGCCGTGCCGATATGAAAGATGATATGGAAGCTCTGATTCATCATTTCAAACTGTTTACCGAAGGCTATTGTGTACCGGAAGGTGAGGTCTATAGTGCTGTGGAACATCCTAAAGGCGAGTTTGGCATTTATATGGTGTCGGACGGTGCCAATAAACCCTACCGGGTCAAAATCCGTGCACCGGGCTTTCCCCATCTGGCCGCAATGAATGAAATGGCCAAAGGTCACTTGCTGGCAGATGTGGTGGCGATTATCGGCACCATGGATATTGTTTTCGGAGAGATTGACCGATGACAGCAGAATTGCAACTCACAGGCCACCGGGATCAATTATTCAATGAGACGTTACGTCAGCAGTTGGATAAATGGATCAGCAAATACCCGCCCGGGCAGTCCCAATCTGCGGTCATACCGGCGTTACATATTTTGCAGGATGCCCATGATGGCTGGCTTAGCGAGGGGGTGATGCGAGCGCTGGCTGAATACCTGGAACTACCCGCTATCAGTGTGTTCGAGGTTGCGACGTTTTATACGATGTTTGAACTCAAGCCAGTGGGTAAACACAAAATCAGCGTCTGTACCAATATTTCATGTTTGCTTTGTGGTTCTGAAGATATCGCCAATCATTTACAAAAACGACTTGGTATTGGTTTTGGCCAGACCACTGCTGACGGAAAATTCACGTTAAAAGAAGTAGAGTGTCTCGGTGCTTGTGTCGGCGCGCCGATGCTATTGCTGGATCGGGATTATCACGAACATCTGACACCGGAAAAAGTCGACGCGTTACTGGGCGGGGTAAAATGATGCAGCTGAATCAGGTTTGTTTTCGTACCATGCATCTCGACCAGCCCTGGTCGATGGAATCTTACCGCAGCGTTGGTGGTTACCAGATGCTGGAGAAAATCCTCCGCGAGAAAACCCGCCAGGAATCCATCATTGAGACAATCAAGAATTCCGCATTACGCGGACGTGGTGGCGCGGGCTTTCCTACCGGCTTGAAATGGAGTTTTATGCCGCGGCGTATGCCGGGTGATAAATATATCGTCTGCAACTCGGATGAAGGTGAACCAGGCACCTGTAAAGATCGTGACATTATGCGATTCAACCCGCATCAGTTGATTGAAGGCATGATCATCACTGGATATACCATTGGTGCCCAACGCGGCTACAACTACATTCGCGGCGAGTTTTTTGAACCGATAGAGCGGTTTGAACAAGCGTTAATTGAAGCGCATGAAGCGGGGTACCTCGGTAAAAATATCCTGGATAGCGGCTTTAATTTTGAACTGCATACCCACCCCGGAGCCGGTGCCTATATCTGTGGAGAAGAAACAGCATTACTGGAATCTCTGGAAGGCAAAAAAGGCCAGCCACGCTATAAACCCCCATTTCCTGCCGGTTATGGCTTATATGGTCGGCCGACAACCGTAAATAACACTGAAACACTGGCCTCGGTGCCGGTGATTTTGCAGCATGGTGCAGACTGGTTCCATGAGTTGGGAACGCCCAATAACGGTGGTCAGAAAATTTTCTGTATGAGTGGCCATGTTAACAAACCGGGGAATTATGAAGTGCCCCTGGGGATGCCGTTTGCCGAATTACTGGAACTTGCTGGTGGTGTGCGTAATGGTAATAAATTAAAAGCAGTGATTCCCGGTGGCACCTCGACGCCAGTGGTGCCAGCGGATGTGATGATGCAGACTGCGATGAGTTATGACGGTATCGGTAAAGCCGGCTCGATGCTGGGTGCTGGCTCGGTCATCGTGATGGATGAAACCACCTGCATGGTCAAGGCGCTGGAACGCATTGCCTATTTCTATTACGAAGAGTCCTGCGGTCAATGCACTCCCTGTCGTGAAGGTACCGGCTGGCTGTACCGGGTCATCAAACGTATTGAAGAGGGCGAAGGTCGCCAGGAAGACCTGGATCGATTAGTGGATGTTGCCAACAATATTAACGGCAATACTATTTGTGCCTTGGGTGATGCGGCTGCGGCACCGGTTATCAGTTTTATCAAGCATTTCCGTGATGAATTCCAATATCACATTGATCATAAATCGTGTCTGGTCACTGAACCGGAATTGAAGCTCAACTATGGTTAATATCGAAATTGACGGCATTCCACTGAAAGTGGATTCGGGCAAAATGATTATTCAGGCTGCTGATGAGGCAGGCATTGATATTCCGCGTTTCTGTTATCACAAAAATCTGTCGATAGTCGCTAACTGTCGTATGTGTCTGATCGAAGTGGATAACGCTCGAAAAGCATTGCCGGCCTGTGCCACGCCTGTTGCTAATGGCATGAAAGTCTTTACCCAATCAGAAACTGCGCTGGCCGCTCAGCGTGGGGTAATGGAATTTCTATTAATCAATCATCCACTGGATTGCCCGATTTGTGATCAGGGCGGGGAGTGTGAGTTACAGGATTTATCGCTGGGCTATGGCAGTGGTATCAGCCGATTCAGCGAGAAGAAACGTGTTGTCAAAGATAAGGATATCGGACCGCTGGTACAGACCGATATGACACGCTGTATTCACTGCACCCGTTGTGTAAGGTTTGGTCAGGAAATTGCCGGTATAAAAGAGCTTGGCGCGACGGGCCGTGGCGAACATATGGAAATTGGCACCTATGTTGAACACAGTCTGGCTTCAGAACTATCCGGCAATATTATTGATTTATGTCCGGTTGGAGCCTTAACCTCCAAACCATTCCGATACAAAGCCCGTGCCTGGGAAATGACTTCACATCCGTCAATTGCCCTGCACGATGCCGTGGGATCCAGTATTGACCTTCATACCCGGCAAAATGATGTGATGCGTGTAGTTGCCCGGGATAATGAATCCGTCAACCAGAGCTGGATCTCGGATCGGGACCGATTCAGTTATCTGGGATTAAAACACCCGGATCGCTTGCTGAATCCGATGATTAAACAAAATGGTGAGTGGCAGACCACTGACTGGCAGACAGCATTGGAATTTGCGGTTGATGGTCTCAAACACGTTAAAGCCAAAAATGGTGCTGATCAGATTGCTGGATTGATCTCGCCAACGGCTACCCTGGAAGAGGCCTATCTGTTTCAGAAATGGTTACGGGCATTTGGCAGTCAGAATATTGATCATCGTTTACGCCAGCTGGATTTCAGTGATGCAGCACATGAGCAGTTCGCACCAATAAGTCTGGCTGATGTTGAAGACAGTGATGCAATTGTTTTGCTGGGCTGTAATGTTCGTAGTGAGGCGCCAATGCTGGCACATCGGATTCGTCAGTCCGCGTGTGCCGGTGGCTTGGTCAGTGATATCAACTTCTTCAAGACCGATTTATTGATGCCGGTAGACCGCCAGGTTGTGGTCAATTCAGCACAGTTATTTACGCTGTTAAGTGGCATTGCTAAAGCCTTGTTACACCTTGATGCCAATGCGGCTAAAACATGGCAGCATCTGATGCGGGAACAGGCGGCTTCAGCGACCGAACAGAATATTGCCATGCAACTGGCTAATGCCGAGAAAGCTTTAATTGTGGTTGGAGCTTTAGCCAATCAACATCCTCAGGCATCGATTATTCGTGCATTGGTAGCTTTGATTGCCAATCTAACAGGAGCACGTTTATTAATTCTGCCGGAAGCCAACAGCCGGGCATTGCATCAGGCGGGCGCTTTGCCACATCAGGAAATGGCTAAGGACGTTAAGGATGGCCTCGATGCAAAAGCGATCTGGGAAGAACAGTTACGTGCTTATGTGTTATTTAATGTTGAGCCGGAGTTTGATTGTGCCAATCCGGCCGCTGCCCAGCTAGCATTGCAACGGGCAGGGTTTGTGGTGGCGATGAATAGCTTTCAGTGTGACAGCCTGCGTGAATATGCCGATGTGTTGTTACCCTTGGCGGCGTTTGCCGAGACTTCCGGTACGTTTGTCGGGCTGGATCATCAATGGCAATCTTTTACCGGCGCGGTTGCACCTCCCGGAGAAAGTCGTCCCGGCTGGAAGATTCTCCGCGTGCTTGGCAATATTTCGAAATTCACCGGTTTTGATTATGTTTCCTCAGAAGGTGTGCGTCAGGAATTGCAGGATCAGCTAAACCGTCAATCCACAGTCAGAAAGTCACTTTATATACCAGCTGAAATAAATACTTTCAAAGGTTTGCAGCTTATTTCAGAGGTACCGATTTATCGTACTGACAGTCTGGTCAGACACAGTAAAGCGCTTCAACTGACGCCGGAAAATCAGTTTCTGGATTCCTTACGTATACATCCGGCACAGGTTGAGAAATTCGGTTTGAATCAGGGAGATCAGGTACAGATTCAGCAAGGTGAACTCTGTATAACCGCGAGTGTATTGATTGATGAGCAGATTGCAGAAGACATGGTCTATCTGGCAGCTGCTTCACCACTTAGTGCTCGGTTGGGCCCGTCATTTGGCAATGTGGATTTATCCGCGATGCTGGAGACAGCTGATGCTTGATATTGTCACTCAGCATTTATTACCCAATATCGGCAAAATTTTGCTGATAGTGTCGGTATTGATGGTAGCCGTAGCTTATCTAACGTTGGCTGAACGCAAAGTAATCGGGTATATCCAGATGCGTATCGGCCCTAACCGGGTTGGACCAAGAGGCTTGCTGCAACCTATTGCCGATGGCCTGAAGTTATTGCTCAAAGAAATCATTGTACCAACCCGGTCCAATCTGTACCTGTTTGTATTGGCACCGGTATTGGCAATTGGCCCGGCTTTGGCAGCCTGGGCGGTGATTCCTTTTGATGCAGGCATGGTGCTGGCTGATATCAATGCCGGTTTGTTATATGTTTTAGCAATTACCTCAATGGGGGTTTACGGCATTGTGATTGCCGGTTGGGCATCAAATTCACGTTATGCGTTTTTAGGTGCGATGCGCAGTGCTGCTCAAGTTGTGTCTTATGAGATAGCCATGGGGTTTGCCCTGGTCGGGGTGTTGATTGCCGCAGGCAGTCTGAACCTGAGTGAGATAGTTCTGGCACAACAAGGCGGTATTTTGTACTGGTACTGGTTGCCATTGTTACCGTTGTTTGTCGTGTACTTTGTCTCAGGTGTTGCGGAAACCAATCGCGCGCCGTTTGATATTGCTGAAGGCGAGTCCGAAATTGTTGCCGGCTTTCATGTGGAATATTCCGGCATGGCATTTGCGATATTTTTCCTCGCTGAATACGCCGATATGATTTTGATTTCAATTCTGGCCGCTACCTTGTTTATGGGAGGGTGGCTGTCGCCCTTTGAAGGTATTCCGGTGCTGGAGCCGATGTTTGCCTGGGTGCCGGGGTTGGTATGGTTATTACTGAAAACCAGCTTTTTCCTGTTTGTTTATCTGTGGATCCGCGCCACCTTCCCTCGTTATCGATATGATCAGGTTATGCGCCTTGGCTGGAAAGTATTTATCCCGGTGACGCTGGTGTGGTTGGTAGTGATTTCGACCATGCAAGTATTTGATATTGGTCCCTGGTTTAATGATGTTGTGGAGGTGTCCACCTCATGATGGATTCCATACGTCACTTTTTTAAAAGCTTTTTATTGTGGGAGCTGGTTCAAGGCTTACGCTTGACCGGCCGGCATTTGTTTTCCCGAAAAGTTACGGTGCAATATCCCGAAGAACAGACACCGCAATCCCCACGTTTCCGTGGTTTACATGCATTGCGACGCTATCCGAATGGCGAGGAACGCTGCATTGGTTGCAAGTTGTGTGAAGCGGTTTGCCCGGCATTGGCTATCACCATTGATACTGAACCACGCGAAGATGGTACCCGTCGGACCACACGCTACGATATTGATTTATTTAAATGTATTTATTGCGGGTTTTGTGAAGAATCCTGTCCTGTGGATTCAATAGTTGAAACCCGGGTATTCGCCTATCACTTTGAGAATCGTGGCGAAAATATTATCGACAAACAACAGCTATTGGCCATTGGTGATAAATATGAAGCTGAAATTGCTGCTGATCGGGAGGCTGATGCGCCTTATCGCTAGCAACTAGCCTTGGCCTGAGGATTATGGAAAAAATACTGTTTTACTGCTTTGCTGGAATTTTGTTATTTGCTGCCACCATGGTGATTACGGTACGAAATCCGGTACGTGCTGCCTTATTTCTGGTACTGGCATTTTTTACCAGTGCGGCAATCTGGCTGATGCTGGAAGCTGAATTTCTGGCGATTAGTCTGGTGCTGGTTTACGTCGGTGCAGTACTGGTCTTGTTTCTGTTTGTAGTAATGATGCTGGATATTGATACCAGCACACTTAAGGAAGGTTTCACCCGTTATTTGCCGTTGGGCTTGTTTGTCGCGGTGCTGATTGTTCTGGAGTTAATTGCGGTTTTGGGCGCAGCGAATTTTGGTCTGGATCAATTTCCAGCCCCGGAAAGTTCAACAGAAAGTAATACCAAAATGCTCGGCCGATTGCTTTACACGGTGTATGTATATCCATTTGAAATTGCATCCGTGATACTGACAGTGGCGATTGTGGCTGCGATTATGCTGACCTTGCGACCCAATAAACGCAAAACCCAGGATCCGGCTGAGCAGGTCAAGGTGCGTAGTACCGATCGCGTGCGTCTGGTCAAAATGGCTTCGGAGAAACGTCAGGATGGGAAAGACAAATCATGATTGCTTTATCTGACTACCTGATTGTTGCGGCTATATTATTCAGCTTGTCAGTAGCGGGTATTTTTCTTAATCGTAAAAACATCATTATTCTGCTGATGTGTATTGAATTGATGCTGTTAGCAGTGAATCTCAATTTTATCGCTTTTTCCCACTATGCCGGCGACGCTGCAGGTCAGGTATTTGTATTTTTTATTCTGACTGTTGCTGCCGCAGAAGCGGCGATTGGACTCGCCATACTGGTGGTGCTTTTCCGTAATCTCAGCACCATCAATGTTGATGATCTCAATCGGTTAAAGGGCTGATGGCATGACGCAGTCCTTATTATTAACCATCGTTTTAGCGCCATTACTGGGCAGTATTATTGCCGGTTTGTTTGGCCGCAAGATTGGCCGTAACTGGTCACATCGTGTAGCAATTGCCGGAGTCAGTATTGCGTTTTTTTTATCACTCTGGGTTTTGAAGCTGGTGGTGATGGATGGCGCCAGTTATAACCAGGCGGTGTATCAGTGGTTACAGGTCGGCAGCCTGAGCATAGAAGTCGGTTTTATGGTTGATTCACTGACAGCAGTGATGATGACAGTGGTGACCTTTGTGTCGCTGATGGTGCATATCTACACGATTGGCTATATGCATGACGATGATGGCTACAGCCGTTTCTTCAGTTATATTTCGCTGTTCACTTTCTCCATGCTGATGCTGGTCATGGCGAATAATTTCATGCAATTGTTTTTCGGCTGGGAAGCGGTTGGTGTGGTGTCATATCTGCTTATTGGTTTCTGGTATAAAAAGCCCACGGCGATTTACGCCAATCTCAAGGCATTCCTGGTTAATCGTGTCGGTGACTTTGGCTTTCTGCTGGGCATCGCTGCAGTACTGATGTATTCCGGCAGTCTGGATTATCTGGAAGTATTTAATCAGGCACCGGTGATGGCTGGGCAGACCATTTCCATATTTGATAACCATACATGGTCATTAATGACTGTTATTGGCATTCTGTTATTTATCGGTGCGATGGGTAAATCGGCCCAGGTGCCATTGCATGTCTGGTTACCGGATTCGATGGAAGGTCCGACCCCGATATCCGCATTGATCCATGCGGCGACAATGGTCACGGCGGGTATTTTTATGGTGGCAAGAATGTCGCCATTATATGAATATTCTGAAACAGCACTGTCGTTTATTCTGGTGATTGGTGCGATTACCGCTTTGTTTATGGGCTTTCTCGGTCTGATTCAAAACGATATTAAACGGGTTATCGCTTATTCCACCCTATCACAACTTGGCTATATGACAGTGGCTCTCGGCGTATCAGCTTATTCTGCCGCGATTTTCCATTTATTCACTCACGCATTTTTTAAAGCTTTGCTGTTTCTGGCGGCGGGATCGGTGATTTTAGCTCTGCATCACCAGCAGGATATCCGGCAAATGGGCGGTCTGAAAAAATATCTGCCTATCACTTACTGGACCAGCTTAATTGGGACCTTGGCGTTAATTGGGTTTCCTGGTCTGGCAGGCTTTTTTTCCAAAGATGCCATCATTATGGCGGTGCATGAATCCACCATTGCGGGCAGCAGCTTTGCGTTATGGGCGGTAATGATTGGGGTGTTTGTCACCAGTCTGTACAGCTTCCGGCTTTTGTTTCTGGTGTTCCATGGCAAGGAACGCTTTGATGCACATGGTCATCCGCCTCATGAATCCCCAAAAGTCGTTACCTGGCCATTAGTCCTGTTAGCGGTTCCGTCAGTCTTGTCAGGTTATCTGATTGGCAGTCTGGTGTATGACAAATTCTTTGGCGATGCAATAACGGTTATGCCGCAGCAACG
>NZ_DCSO01000006.1:1387-1781 GCF_002325665.1 Methylophaga sp. UBA1464 | reverse complement strand
TGTATTGGCAGCAGCTGATTATCATGGGCTTGCTGGCTTTATTTTACATGGTTTGATGACAGCACCGTTCTGGCTGGCAATGGCCGGTTTGGTAACCGCTTGGTATCTGTATCTCAAACGTCCGGATCTCCCCGCCAGGATTCAGCAAAGATTGATGTGGTTGTGGCGAATTCTGGATAACAAATATGGCTTTGATACGTTTAATGAAAAAGTCTTCGCCGGTGGATCACGAGGATTAGGCTGGTTGTTTTCCCGCGTTGGCGATCGCCTGTTGATTGATGGTTTGGTGGTGAATGGTGCGGCGCGGACAGTGGGCTTAATTTCGCGGGTAGGCCGCAAAATGCAAACCGGCTATTTGTACCATTATGCCTTTGTGATGATTATCGGGGTGTGG
>NZ_DCSO01000006.1:0-1244 GCF_002325665.1 Methylophaga sp. UBA1464 | reverse complement strand
AGTTTGTGGTTTAACAGGAGCAACAGCGTCAGATGATGGACTTTCCACTTCTCAGTGTGTTGATTTTGCTGCCGATTATCGGTGGCGCTGCACTGTTGCTGTGCAAACAAAATAATAAGCTGGCACGGCAATTGGCCTTGCTTGTCAGTGTGGCGACCATGTTGTTGTCTTTTTTACTATATATCGGTTTTGACAGCACTACTCATCAAATGCAGTTTGTTGAACGCCTGTCATGGGTGGCGACATTTAATATTGAGTATTACCTGGGGGTTGACGGTTTTTCAATGCCGCTGATGATCCTCACAACAATTTCAACAGTGTTGGTTGTCATTGCCGGCTGGCAGGTGATTGAGGATAGAGCCGCTCAATATATGTCTGCTTTTCTGATCATGGAAGGACTGATGTTAGGCGTGTTTGCAGCACTCGACGCCATACTGTTTTATCTGTTTTTTGAAGCGATGCTGATCCCGTTGTTTCTGGTAATTGGTATTTGGGGTGGCCCTAATCGGGTTTATGCCACCATCAAGTTTTTCCTCTATACCTTTTTTGGATCGGTATTTCTGCTGATAGCATTGCTGTATCTGCAATTTCAGGCAGGTAGTTTCTCGATTCTGGATTTTCACAATGTCAGCTTGAGTTTAACGCAGCAAATCTGGATTTTCCTGGCTTTTTTAATTGCCTTTGCGGTGAAAATTCCGATGTGGCCGGTACATACCTGGTTGCCTGATGCTCACGTGGAAGCACCTACAGGTGGTTCGGTAATTCTGGCGGCGATCACGCTGAAAATTGGTGGCTATGGTCTATTACGTTTTGCTCTGCCGATTACCCCGGATGCCAGTATGACGCTGGACTGGCTGGTGATTGGCTTATCGTTGATCGCCATTGTTTATATCGGTTTTGTCGCGCTGGCCCAATCGGATCTGAAAAAACTGATTGCTTATTCGAGTATTGCCCATATGGGCTTTGTGACCCTGGGACTGTTTATTGTGTTTCGCATCGTCGCCAATGATGCGATTACACTTGGTGTCGGTAATGGCGAAGTGTTAGCTATTGAAGGCGCAATGGTGCAGATGATTTCGCATGGCTTTATTGCCGCCGCGATGTTCCTCAGTGTCGGTGTGTTATACGACCGGATGCATACCCGTGAAATCAGTGCTTATGGCGGTGTTGCCAACAGTATGCCGAAATTTACTGCACTGGCCGTATTCTTTGCGATGGCCAATGCAGGTTTACCCGGCACCTCC
>NZ_DCSO01000036.1:10578-15251 GCF_002325665.1 Methylophaga sp. UBA1464 | reverse complement strand
CTTCAAATATTCCTTTTTTAGCACTCGGTGCATGGATTCTGACGGTCGGCTGGTTCGGCTTTAATGTGATGTCTGCACAGGAAATCGAAGGCATTAGTGGTCTGGTTGCCATTAACTCATTAATGGCCATGGTAGGCGGTACATTGGCAGCTTGTTTAATCGGTCGTAATGACCCTGGCTTTGTTCACAATGGCCCACTCGCCGGTTTGGTTGCTATTTGTGCGGGCTCGGACATAATGCACCCGCTTGGTGCGTTAATTACCGGCTCACTCGCTGGGGGCTTATTTGTTATTACCTTTACCCTGGCGCAGAACAAATGGAAAATTGATGATGTATTGGGTGTATGGCCACTACATGGTCTCTGCGGTGTCTGGGGTGCGATTGCAGCCGGTATATTTGGTCAAGCCGCATTGGGTGGTATGGGGGGCGTAAGCCTGGCCTCACAATTCATAGGGGCTGCCATTGGCGTAAGCATTGCCTTTATTGGTGGGCTTATTGTTTATGGTGGTTTAAAAGCGTTGATGGGATTGAGGTTAACTGCTGAAGAAGAATTTAACGGTGCAGATTTGAGTATTCATCGAATCAGCTCAACTCCAGCCAACGACTAGTTTATGAGTAAAACAAAAATCATCCGGTAGAACTACTACCGGATGATTCCACCCTGCTGGTTTTGCAGAAATTCAATAAATATGGCTAACTCATGCGCATCTTGCTGGATATCATTTAAGCGTTGCTGAGCCTGTTCCATACGCAGCCCTGAACGATAAACCAATTTATAAGCCTGACGAATATTTCTAATCTGAGTATCCGTAAAGCCTCGTCTGCGTAACCCCTCAACATTGATACCGACAGGTTCTGCCATATGACCTGATACCAATACATAAGGCGGAACATTTCGAGAAATGACACTGCCCATGGCGCTGAAACAATGTGAGCCAAGATGATTAAATTGGCTAACCAGAGTGAAGCCCCCCAAAATAACATGCTGATCAACAATGACATGGCCAGCAAGTGAAGCATTATTGGCGAAAATATTATAGTCTCCAATAATACAATCATGAGCAATATGCACATAAGCCATGATCCAGTTGTTATTACCCACCTTGGTAATACCACCGCCTTGTACCGTGCCACGATTAATTGTGACAGATTCACGGATCAGGTTATTGTCACCAATTTCCAATAATGTCGGCTCACCATGATATTTCTTGTCCTGTGGTTCTTCACCAATTGAGGAAAATTGAAATATACGGTTATTTCGACCTATTTTCGTCGGTCCGTTTATCACTACATGTGAAGCTATTTCTGTACCTGAAGCGATTTCAACATGCGCTCCGATAATACTGTACGCACCGATAACAACGTCATCGGCGATTCTGGCAGTGGGATCTATTAGAGCAGTTTGATGAATCACGAAGGCATTTCTTGGTTAACACACATAATATCAGCACTGACAACGACCTCGCCGTCAACAGTCGCCTGACCATAAAACTTCCATAAATTACGTTTGTTTTTAATCAATTTAACTTCAAGGCGTAGTTGATCGCCTGGCTCTACAGGTTTTTTAAAGCGCGCATTATCAATACCGGCCAGATAATATAACGCTTCATCTGAACGAATCTGATCGGCTGTTTTAAATGCCAGCAATCCTGTAGCCTGAGCTAATGCTTCCAGAATCAATACGCCCGGCATAATGACACGCTGGGGGAAATGGCCCGTGAAGTGGGGTTCGTTGAAACTGACATTTTTAATACCAACCAGATGTTCACCCGGTGTAAATTCAATTACCCTGTCAATCAACAGGAATGGGTATCGATGTGGCAGTAAGCGTTGAATCTCATGTATGTCAATGGTGTTCAATCTGATTATCCTTTAGGATTTATATTTTTGCGTGCAGTAATCTTACGTTGAGACCCTGTTGCGGTAAAGCTAAGTGAATGACGAACACATTCATTACTTCAACTTGGCTTCCAATTGTTTTAATTTGTCATTTAATTTATCAAGCTGTCTATAACGAATCACATTCCTGTGCCATTCTCTGGTGGGCTCAACCGGAATTCCTGAAGAATAGGTTCCAGCAGTTAGAATTGATTTGGTTACCATACTCATGCCAGTCAATTGAACACCATCGGTTATTTCAATATGCCCGGCAATACCCGTTCCCCCCCCAATGGCACAGTGGGCTCCAATGCGAGTGCTACCTGAAATACCCACACATCCGGCAACTACCGTGTGTTCACCAATGAAAACGTTGTGACCGATTTGAATTTGATTATCCAGCTTGACACCATCACTGATGATAGTGTCATCTATAGCTCCACGATCAATAGTCGTATTGGCGCCAATTTCGACATCATTACCAATAATGACTTTGCCTACTTGCGGGATCTTCAACCATTTACCATTATCGTTCGCAATACCAAAACCATCCGCACCAATAACGACTCCGGGATGAATACGAACGCGCCCACCAATTTGAACTTTACGGCACAAAGTGACATTTGACATCAACCGGGTATCAGCACCAATCTCCACATCATTTTCAATGATACAGCCTGGTCCGATAATCACATTGTGACCAATCTTTACGTTCGAGCCGATATAAACCTGTGCAGCTATGCGTGCGGAATCGGCAATATGACAACTTTGCCCAATTACTGCACTTGAATGAATACCGGTATCCGGTTGTTCATCAGGATATAAAAGGGAGGCTGCTTTGGCATATGCGACATAAGTGTCATCAATAACCAAAGCATTGGTATTTACTTCGGCTAAATCTGCGGATGAAACAATGACACATCCAGCAGAAGTCGATTTTAGATATTGACGATATTTAGTATTCGCTAAAAAACTGATATCGGTATCCTTTGCATTTTGCAAGGTACCGACACCAGTTATAACTTTGTCTGCATTTCCAACCAGTTGTGCACCAATTTCAGATGCTATTTTTGCTAATGTCCAGACCACATCCAGACTCTTATTTCGCTTTAAGTCTTTCCAGCACTTTGGAGGTTAAATCTGCACGTTCACTGGCAAAAATAACACCTTGATAAAGTACCAAGTCATAAGATTCTTTTTTAGCAAGATCTACGATTGTTTCTGCAATTTCTTCTTCTAACTTACGTAACTCTTCATTACGACGGATAGACAAGTCTTCACTGTATTCATCCTGTAGGCGTTTCAATTCACGTTGATCGTTTAAAATCTTACGTTCCTGTGCCTGACGTTCGTCATTACCCAGTATTGCAGCATCACGATTTAATTTATCCTGAGCCGCACGTAATTCCTTGTGTTTGTTTTCGAGTGATTTGCTACGCGTTGAAAATTCTTTTTCCAATCGGGCTAAAGCACGTTCCTTCTGTGGAGACTGATCTAATACGACACTTGCATTTACAACGCCGATTTTCATTTCAGCAGCATAAACGGGGCTGACCATTAAAGATGCCAACAACAGGCCAACAATCTTGATGTTTTTCACTCTTAACTCCGATAGTTAAATTTAAAATGTTGATCCCAATGAAAACTGGAATACTTCGGTTTCGTCATCCGGTTGATCACGTAATGGAGCAGCAATACTAAACGACATTGCGCCAAATGGTGAAATCCAAATTGCTGATAAGCCGGTTGAATATCTCAGTAAATCAGCTTCAAAGCTTTGATCAACATCATATACGTTACCCACATCCACGAAAGTGCTCAAGCGGAAAGAGCGTAAAGCTTTTTTCATGAATGGAATTGGGAAAATAATTTCCGCTCCGCCAGTAACCATTAAATTACCACCGAGAGGTCGGTCAGCTTCCCTGACACCCAGGGTATTTGCTCTGAAACCTCTCACACTTCTGATACCACCAGCGTAAAAGTTCTGGAAGAAGGGAAATTGCTCACTATCACCATAGGCTTTACCGTACCCAAGATCCGTTCTCAAGGCAAAGGTAAAGGTATCGTTCAATGGGGTATACCAGTTATTGCGATAGCGAAGTTTGTAGTACTGCAGGTCACCAATAGGCGTAGCCACTTCTGCAGAAACACTTTGCGACATACCTCTTGTCGGTAAGATAGCATTGTTTCGTGTGTCACTTGACCAGCCAATAGTTACTGGAAACGCATGAAATGAATCCCCCTCTTTTTCGATAAAATCATCGTAACGGGTAATTTCATTATTACTTGGTACATCCAGTTGCGTATTTTCATAACCAAATGCCAGATTTATCCGGTTATTCTCTGAAATCGGGATACCGAAATTAATATCACCACCAAAAACGTCCGTGGTGTAGTTAGCAATATTCGCCTCAAATGCATCTGTTTCGCGATAGAAAAGATTAAAGCCCTGACTGATACCATCTACCGTGGCAAACGGATTGGTATAACCAAAGCTATAGACTGTGTTGACACGGCTATTATTAAAGCCGAAGCGAACATGCTTGCCACTTCCGAAAAAGTTTTTCTGTGTGACGTTTGCATTGAAGATAATACCATCAGATTGAGAGTAACCAATACCGGCTGACAGGCTACCGGATGCCATTTCCGTTACATTGAAATCCAGATCAACCTGATCAGATGTTCCGGCAACAGGCAAGGTTTCAACATTCACATCTTCGAAATACCCCAAACGAGAAATTCGTTCGCGAGACCGCTCAACAGCGCCCGTGGAAATCCAGGCTGACTCCTGTTGG
>NZ_DCSO01000036.1:448-10536 GCF_002325665.1 Methylophaga sp. UBA1464 | reverse complement strand
GACGCAATACTTCATCACGGGTTTTGCTATTACCTGAAATATTGATACGACGTACATAAGCCCGACGACCCGGGTCGACAAAGAAAGTCAGATTAACTTCCCGCGTTTCACGATCAATATCAGGTACGGCATTCACGTTGGCAAAAGCATAACCATCATTACCTAATCGATCTGTAAGTCTTTCAGAACTGGAGGTAATAGCCTTTCTGGAGAACACCGAGTTTTTACGGATGGTAACCAAATTAAATAATTCTTCTTCCGGCACAATCAAGTTGCCGGCCAATCTTACTTCATTGATTTTGTAGCGTTCACCTTCAGCAATATTGATGGTGATGAACATCTGTTTTTTATCATCTGAGATCGTTACCTGTGTGGATTCTACGGTGAAATCGACATAACCACGATCCAGATAAAATGAACGTAATGATTCAAGGTCAGCTGATAGTTTCTGACGGGAATACTGATTGTCTTTGGTTAACGAAGATAACCAGCCACCAGTAGTCGATTCAAACTCGCCAAGCAGTTCTTCATCATCATAAGAATTATTACCGACAATATTAATCTCACCGATGGTGGCAACCACACCTTCTGCCATATTAATCCGGACGGCTACACGATTGCGCGATAATGGCGTCACTTCTGAATCAATAGCCACACCATATTTACCACGGCTGAAGTACTGACGCTGCAGTTCCAGCTCAACCCTTTCCAGCATGGCCTGCTCAAACACCTGGCCTTCAGCAAAACCAATCTGGCGTAATGACTTGGTCAACTCTGCACTGTCCAAATCTTTGTTACCGACAAACTCGATGCTGGAAATTGCAGGACGTTCACTGACTTTAATGACTAACACACCATCATCACGCTCAACCTGTACATCGTTGAAATATTTCGATTTAAACAGTGAGCGGATAATGCCTCTGACATCATTTTCCGTCAGCTCATCGCCTACTTTGACTGGTAGGAAGTTAAAAACCGTCCCAGCGGAGATCCTTTGTAACCCCTCCACCCGGATATCTTTGATGATAAACTCCTCGGCCCAAGCTGCAGAGGATAACAAGATGAGCGTCAATGCTGTGATGATTTGTTTCATTGTTGTTTTACAGTCAGTCAGCCGAAGAAATCGTAAGTGTACCTGCAATGTGTGGATTAGCCAATGAGTCGAGCAATGTCATTTGTAAAAGCGAATACCATCAACAGCAGAATCAAAAATAATCCAATTTTTTGTACCTGGATTTGTACCGATTCCGGTAACGGTTTGCCACGAATCCATTCAAAAAAATACATCAGTAAATGACCACCATCCAGCACTGGTACAGGTAATAGATTTAATATCCCTAAACTGATACTGATCATGGCTAAAAAACTGATAAAGGCGACAAATCCTTGCTGAGCAGAATCTCCGGCAAATTGTGCAATAGCAATTGGCCCACCCAGGTTGTCACTGGAAACCGTACCGACAAGCATCCCCCATAAACCGCTCAAGGTCGTGACACTAAATTGCCAGGTTTGTGTAACGGCCTGAGGAATAGCCGTCAATGGTCCATAGCGTAACTCTGCTTGCAATTCTGTCGGTATTTCAAATGCATCTGTATTGACTGCGGCACCAATACGTCCCATTCCATTATCATCTGCAGCGGGGGTAATAATCAGTTGCTGTATGACGCCATTGCGTAGGATTTCGACTTCGATAGGTTGCTCAGCACTATTCTGAATTAACGTCACCCATGCCTGCCAACTCTGCAATGGTTTTCCATCAGCAGAAATTAATTCGTCTCCGGCTTGTAAGCCTGCTTTTTCTGCAGGACTATCGGCAACGATCTTGCCCAAAATCGGGGGCATTTCTGGTTGCACGGTTTTTATACCAATTTGATTAAACAGGGTTGCTGCATCGTCAAGACCAAGCTTTGGTAAAGTGAGTTGTTTGGTGGTTTCGATATCAGCACTACGTGTTGTCAGTGAGACGGTTTCACCAGATTGTGCCAATCTCAACCATTGCTGAAACAAGCTGTTTATTGTTGGTGTTGCTTTACCGTTAACGGCAATAATTTGCTCACCCGGAGTAAGCTGAGCCATGGCTGCTGGTGAGTCAACCGTGACTTCATCAATAATCGGCTTTATTCCCGGTACTCCAATGATCAGAATCATCCAGTAGGCAAACACGGCAAATAAAAGGTTGGCAACAGGCCCTGCTGAGACAATCGCAACGCGGTTTTTTAATGGCTGGCGATTAAAAGTTTGTCCCAGATCAGCATCTGCCACCGGCCCTTCGCGTTCATCCAGCATCTTGACATAACCACCTAAAGGCAGCGCTGCAATCACAAATTCAGTGCCATTTTTTAATTGTTTTGACCACAGTTTCTGGCCAAAACCGACCGAAAAACGCAATACTTTCACCCCACAACGCCGTGCTACCCAGTAGTGTCCAAATTCATGGATAACCACCAGCAGGCTGAGGGCGATAATAAAAAAGATTAATGATTGCATAACTTCCGCATCTGCTGTTGAGCGACCTTTCTGGCCATTTGATCGGCAGACAAAATGTGTTCCAGTGAATCTGCTGCTGTTGATTGTACGCCTTCTAAAACATCAGCAATGATCCGGGCAATATCAGTAAACTTAATTTTGCGGTTAAGAAAGGCTTCTACTGCCACTTCATTAGCGGCATTAAGTATAGCCGTACTGGTTCCCCCTGCATTTAATGCCTTATAAGCAAGGGCCAGGCAAGGGAATCGCGCAAAGTCCGCTTCCGAGAAATCCAGCCTTCCCGCCTTCACCAGATCCAAAGGCTCAACTCCAGAATCTATACGTTGCGGCCAGGCTAACGTATTGGCAATCGGTGTACGCATATCGGGATTCCCCATTTGCGCCAGCACCGAACCATCCGCATAGTCCACCATGGAATGAATAATACTCTGGCGGTGCAACACGACCTCAATCTTGTCACTGCTCACTCCAAATAACCAGTGCGCTTCGATAACCTCCAGTCCTTTATTCATCATCGTGGCGGAATCAACGGATATTTTCTGGCCCATCGACCAATTTGGATGCGCTACCGCCTGTTCTGGCGTAACCCTATCCAGATCGTCAATATCCCAATCCCGAAACGGTCCACCTGATGCCGTCAGAATAATTCTGCGGATACCTTTATTTTCAAAATGATATTGCTGGGTATCGCCGACTGGCATGCATTGCCATATCGCATTATGTTCACTATCAACAGGAAGCAATATTGCATTATTCGCTTCCACTTCGCGCATCAGTAAAGCACCACTCATCACCAGCGCTTCTTTATTGGCCAGCAAAATACGTTTACCGGCTTTTGCTGCGGCCAGGGTGGGAAGTAATCCTGCAGCCCCCACAATAGCAGCTACCACAATATCAGTTTCATCTGCACTAGAAATCATTTCCAAAGCTTGCATACCGCTTTGCACAGCAGTAGCCAAACCGGCTTTACGAAGTTTTATTTCGAGTTGTTCTGCCGAATCCGGGCATAACATAACGGCCACAGCCGGTTGAAATTGAATGCATTGCTCAAATATCGTATCAACTGATTTATTAGCCGCTAAGGCGTATACAGAGTATTTTTCAGGATGACGCTGTAAAACATCTAAAGTGCTGATACCAATTGAACCGGTTGAGCCGAGAATAGTAACCTGCTGCATTAAAACTGACCTGTCAGCCATAACAGCGCAGCAAAAAACGGAACGGCCGCCAGCAGACTATCCATCCTGTCCAGCATACCGCCGTGCCCCGGTATAAGTTGCCCACTGTCTTTTATCTGGTAACTGCGCTTAAACAGACTTTCAAATAAATCACCACTGACCGAAATCAAACCGCTTATCAGGCTGATAGCAAGCCAGCCGCTCAGTGATAAATTCTGGGAAATACCCAGCAAATATGCCAGAACGCTCCAGAGTGCTACTAACACCAGAGCTCCGGCAAGACCTTCAAGCGTTTTATTCGGACTGATAGCCCTGGCCAGAGCATGTTTTCCCCAGCGTTTACCTGCGAAATATCCACCGGTATCGGCCAGCCATACACTTATCAAAACATATAAAACCAAGACTGGACCATTCGGAGCTAAGCCATGCAGCCATACCGCGCTGTAAACAAACAATAACGTGACCAGCATGCTGAGCAGATAGGTAAATACTTTATTGTGGAAGCACCCAGCAAGAATGCCGGGTAAAGGTCGGTGTGCAAATAAAACAATGAGCAGACTGAACAGAATCCAGAACAGTAAGCCGCTGAACAATATATGGTCAATCGCTGCCGTCGTAAGCAATACTGCCAGAACAGCAACAAATGAAATACTGGCCAATACTTTGAACATGGGTTTGATTGCTGCCATGGAGAGCCATTCCCATATCGCCATCAACGCAACAACCGTCAGTAAAGCAATAAAACCGATACTGGGTAATAGCAAAATGGCCATTATCACTAACGGAATTAACACTGCCGCAGCCAATAAACGCTGTTTAAGCATCTTCTTTACCTGCTAACTGTTCCGATGTACGACCAAACCGTCGTTCACGGCTGGAAAACGAATCTATTGCTATATCCAAATTCTGGGCATTAAATTCAGGCCAAAGTGTCTCGGTAAAATACAATTCGGTATACGCCAGCTGCCACATCAGAAAATTACTGATACGTTGTTCACCGCCTGTACGGATGAACAGATCCGGTTCAGGCAAATCGGCCGTCACCAAATGACCGGCAATAACACTTTCATCAATCTGCTCTGGATCGAGTTCGCCGTTTTGGATTTTTTTCGCAATCTGCTTAACTGACTGAGTAATGTCCCAGCGCCCACCATAGTTGGCAGCAATATTCAGGATCAAACCATCGTTTTCAGCCGTTAATGCCGTTGCATCCGCAATCTGTTGCTGTAATGACACCGAAAAACGACTGATATCACCAATGACATTAAGACGGATATTGTTTTTATGCAGACGTTTAACCTGGTTATCCAGTGCATGACTGAATAACTCCATCAGTAAATTGACTTCCTTACCGGGTCGTCGCCAGTTTTCACTGCTGAAGGCAAACAGGCTGAGTACTTCCACACCGCAGGCGACACAATGTTTAACAATGCCTTCAACCGCTCGGACACCAGCTCGGTGCCCCATAAATCGCGGTTGTAGCCGTTGTTTTGCCCAGCGACCATTGCCATCCATGATGATAGCAATGTGTCTGGGTATGGAACGACCGGAAGAATTCATTTGGTATGGCTAAACCGTAATGGCTTAGACCGCCATCAAATCGGTTTCTTTTTCAGCCAGTAAGTCATCAATCTGTTTGATGGTAGTATCGGTCAGCTTTTGAATGGCCTCTTCCGCACCACGCTGTTCATCTTCCGAAATGGCTTTGTCTTTTAATAAATCTTTGAAGCTGCCATTCGCATCACGACGAATATTACGCACAGCGATACGTGCATTTTCAGCTTCAGATTTAGCCACTTTGACCAAATCTTTACGACGTTCTTCAGTTAAGGGCGGAATCGGAATACGAATAGTCATTCCTGCACTATTTGGATTCACCCCCAAATCAGATGTCATAATGGCTTTTTCGATCACCGGAACCATATTTTTTTCCCATGGCGCCACCGTGAGCGTTCTGGAATCTTCGATACCAACACTCGCCACCTGACTCAAGGGAACATCGGAACCGTAATATGGCACGGTAACATGATCTAATAAACTGGTATGTGCGCGGCCAGCACGGATTTTCGCCAGTGCAGTTGCCAGAGCCGCAACACTTTTCTGCATTCGGTCTGCTGCATCTTTTTGAATATCATTAATCATGATTTGTCCTATTTCACCAATGTACCAACATTTTTCCCATACACTATGTCAGTGAGATTACCGTATTCATGAACATTAAATACCCTTAAAGGCATTTTCTGTTCCTGACACATCACTACTGCCGTTGTATCCATTACTGCCAGGCGATTATTAATAACTTCATCATAAGACAGCGTGTCATAACGGATGGCTTCGGGATCTTTCCTTGGATCTGAATTATATACACCATCTACCTGGGTGCCTTTAAGCATGAGCTCAGCACCAATTTCTACAGCACGCAAACTGGCTGCTGAATCTGTGGTAAAAAATGGATTACCGGTACCCGCAGCAAAAATCACTACCCGGCCTTTTTCTAAATGCCGAATAGCACGGCGGCGCAGATAATCTTCACAGACTTCATGAATACGTATCGCGGACATGACACGGCAGAATGTTCCATTACGTTCCAGAGCATCCTGCAGTGCCAGCGCATTTAATACGGTTGCCAACATGCCCATGTGATCGGCACTGACTCTATCCATGCCACTGGCGGCAAGGCCAGCACCACGAAAAATATTGCCACCGCCGATAACAATACCCAGCTGAACACCCTGGGCATTCAGCTCGGATATCTCTTTCGCAAACCGGGAAATCACTTCGGGTTGAATGCCATACTCGGCATTACCCATTAAAGCCTCACCACTCAGTTTGAGCAGAATACGCTTATAAACAAGCTGATTTCCGGTTTCCGTCATGGTTTAGTTTCCTCGTGCCTGAGCCATAACTTCTTCGGCAAAGTTATCAACTTTTTTCTCGATGCCTTCACCGACTTCATAACAGGCAAAGGCTTCAACCGTTGCACCCGCTTGTTTAACCAGCTTTTCAACCGTGACATCAGGGTCTTTAACAAACGCCTGGCCCAGCAGGCTGATTTCGTTAACGAACTTGCTCATGCGGCCTTCGATCATTTTTTCAACAATCGCTTCCGGCTTACCGCTTTCACGTGCCTGGGTTGCGACGATATCACGCTCTTTTTGCAATAATTCTTCTGGAAGTTCAGCAGCAGATACCGCTTGCGGACGGCTGGCAGCAACATGCATTGCCAAATCTTTTGCCAGACTTTCATCACCACCGTTAAGCTTGACCAGTGTTCCGATACGGTCACCGTGGCGGTAAGCACCAATGACACCCGAATCAGTGTTCACCAAAGTAAAGCGGCGAACCTGAATATTTTCACCAATTTTAGCAATCAGCGATTGGCGGACAGTATCGATGCTTTCACCGTTACTTAATGTCAATTGCAACAATGCATCTAAATCAGCAGGCTGTGCTTCCAGAACTTTCTTCGCTACGGCATCGACGAAACCAATAAAATCATCTGCTTTCGCGACAAAGTCTGTTTCTGAATTCACTTCAAGCATCACTGCCTGTTTATTATCGGCACTGGTTTCGATGGCAATAATACCTTCGGCAGCAACACGGTCAGACTTCTTGTCAGCTTTCGCCAGACCAGATTTACGCATCTCTTCAATTGCTGCTTCGATATCACCATTAGATTCAACCAATGCTTTTTTGCATTCCATCATGCCGGAGCCGGTACGCTCACGCAGTTCTTTTACTAAAGCTGCAGTTATAGCCATTTTTGTAACCCTTAAAATCAATTTTTGTGAACGGCCTGTTTCAGACCACACATACGACACAGGCCCGCCTTTAAGCGAGCCTGTTTAAGTCATTAGCAGAACTTATTCAGCTGCGGCTGGAGCATTCTCTTCCGCAACTTCTACAAATTCATCTCCGGCATCACCTGTAGTGACAGATGCACGGCCTTCCAGAATAGTGTCAGCGATATTAGCTGTATACAGGCGAATGGCCCGCATGGAGTCGTCGTTGCCAGGGATAACGTAATCAACACCGTCAGGATTACTATTGGTATCTACAACCGCAATCACGGGGATACCCAGTTTGTTTGCTTCCTGAATAGCGATGCGCTCATGATCAACGTCGATAATGAACAAAGCATCAGGCAGGTTACCCATTTTCTTGATACCACCAATGCTTTTTTCCAGTTTTTCCTGTTCACGTGACAGGTTCAGAACTTCTTTCTTTTTCAAACCTTCTGTTTTACCTGATTCGATCATCGCCTGAATTGCTTCAAGACGTTTGATTGATTGGCGAACGGTTTGGTAGTTTGTCAGCATGCCGCCTAACCAGCGACGGTTGACGTAAGGCATGCCACAACGTTCAGCATCTTCACGGATAGCATCCTGTGCAGCACGCTTGGTGCCAACGAACAGAATACGGCCTTTTTTGGAAGCCAGTTTGCTGACGTAGTTGAGTGCGTCGTTGAACATTGGCAGACTGTGCTCAAGGTTAACGATATGAATATTGTTGCGCTTACCAAAGATGAAAGGACCCATTTTTGGGTTCCAGTAACGTGTTTGGTGACCGAAGTGAACGCCTGCTTCAAGCATTTGGCGCATTGTAATTTTAGCCATTTTTATACCTATATATATGGGGTTAAACCTCCACGCACCCCAGCTATCGACTGATCTGATGTTCAGACAGCACCCCGAAAACTGTGTCGGCACGTGTGTGATTTTGCCTTTGCTAAGGCGCGCATATTATTCCACAGTTACCAACTAAAACAAAGCACCAACCGTATATAGCTTGGATTAGCCCGCTTAGCTGGCAGTTCAATGCTTTTTGCGGCAAACTATGCTTTGTCTTTTTATCGTTAACAGCAATCAGGATCTGGCATGGGCGTGACCATCAAAACAGCCGAAGAAATCGAAAAAATGCGTGTGGCAGGCAAGCTTGCCGCTGACGTTTTAACCATGATCGAACCGCATGTGGTTGCGGGCATCACCACCGATGAATTAAACACCATTTGTCACGATTATATTGTTAACGAACAAAAAGCCATTCCTGCACCTTTGAATTATCATGGTTTCCCCAAGTCCATCTGTACCTCGGTCAATCATGTTATCTGCCACGGTATTCCCAGTGATAAAAAACTCAAAGATGGCGACATTATTAATATCGATATCACGGTTATTAAAGATGGTTATCACGGGGATACCAGCAAAATGTTTCATGTCGGCAAAACATCAATCCTGGCTCAGCGATTGTCTCGTGTCGCTCGTGAATGCATGATGATTGGCATTGATATGGTCAAACCGGGTATCAAGCTGGGCGATATCGGCCATGCCATTCAGCAACATGCGGAGAACGAGCACTTTTCTGTTGTCAGAGAATATTGTGGACATGGCATCGGCCAGGTATTTCACGAAGAACCACAGGTGTTGCATTATGGTTCACCAGACACCGGTATGACATTGCAGGCCGGCATGACATTTACTATTGAACCGATGATCAATGCCGGTAAACGTCAGGTCCGCCAACTTCCTGATGGCTGGACAGTGGTGACCAAAGACCGTTCCTTATCGGCCCAATGGGAACATACCATTCTGGTTACTGATGATGGTCACGAAATATTAACCCTTCGGGAAGAAGAACGCTCATAGGAGCATCCATTAATGGCAATTGCTGCACAATCTGTCTGGGAGTTCGGTCAGACGGATAAGGCGACTGGCTGTCGCGATATCCTCGCTAAAGCCTCCCAACATTTAAAGAAATGTTTTTTTGAAGATGAAGCTGACATTGACTGGCTGGTTCATCAACAATCACATTTTGTGGATGAAGTACTGCAATTTCTATGGAAAAAGCATCTTGCAGCAGAAACCACACTGAGTCTGATTGCTGTGGGTGGCTATGGACGAGGTGAATTACATCCCCATTCTGATGTGGATTTGCTGGTGTTACTGGATGATTCAGTAGCCGAAGCGCCGCCAGCCGCATTATCAGATTTCCTGACCCAATTATGGGATATCGGACTTGAAATCGGCCATAGTGTTCGCACAATTAGTGAATGCCGCCAGCAGGCTGAAGACGATATCACTATTGCTACCAACTTACTGGAAGCACGGCTTTTATCGGGCAATCAACAATTGTTCGAGCAGTTACAACAACTGACGGTTTCAAACAAAACGTGGGATACCCGACTTTTTTACGAGCGCAAAAAACAGGAACAGATTCAGCGGCATCATAAATACAACGATACCGGTAACAACCTTGAGCCAAATCTAAAAGAATCGCCCGGTGGTCTGCGGGATATTCAGGTGATCAACTGGGTTGCTCAACAACATTTTGATGTACGGAATCTGCAAGGCCTGAAATCCAAAGGCTTTCTGGCCGAAAGCGAGTTCGATATTCTGCAACAGGCACGACGTTTTCTGTGGCGGG
>NZ_DCSO01000036.1:0-304 GCF_002325665.1 Methylophaga sp. UBA1464 | reverse complement strand
CCCTACATCATCAGGCCGGTCGTAAACAAGAAAAAATGATGATAGATCATCAGCGCGAACTGGCTAAACAACTCGGTTATGCAGACACCAATAACCGTATGGCCGTTGAACATTTCATGAAGGATTATTACCGGACGGTTCGTGCCGTTGGTCAAATGAATGCATTGCTGTTACAACTTTTTGAAGAAAATATCATCCTGGCTGATGAACCCAGAGATATTGAACCGATCAACCGTCGTTTCCAATCTCATAACGGTTATCTGGAAACCATCAATTCCGGCATGTTTGCTTACTATCCCTATGC
>NZ_DCSO01000104.1:27466-29943 GCF_002325665.1 Methylophaga sp. UBA1464 | reverse complement strand
GACTGTTACATGATTCCAAAATGATCTATGAAGATCAGTTGGAAGCGGTGACCCGCGATAGTGTGAAATCCGGAACCACAGGAAATCAGGTGGATCTGGCGTTACTGGTTGATGGGTTGCAGGCGGAACGTGAGCAGGGTATTACCATTGACGTAGCGTATCGTTATTTCTCCACCACCAAACGTAAATTTATCATTGCTGATACGCCAGGTCATGAACAGTACACCCGTAACATGGCCACCGGTGCATCAACCTGTCAGCTGGCGGTTATTCTGATTGATGCTCGTTACGGAATGCAGACACAAACCCGCCGCCATAGTTTTATTGCTTCATTACTGGGTATCAAGCACATTATTGTTGCCATTAATAAAATGGATTTGATGGATTTCAGCGAACAGGTCTTTAATGATATTCGTAAAGCCTACAGCGAATTTGCCCGTGAACTGGAAATCGAAGATATTCACTTTGTACCGATGTCTGCCTTGAACGGCGATAATGTGGTGAACAGAAGTGAAAACATGCCCTGGTATCAGGGCAGCACAATGATGGAGCTGTTGGAAAACATCGAGATTGGGAAGGATGCCAATACCGAAGACGCCCGTTTCCCGGTGCAATACGTTAACCGCCCGAACCTGAATTTCCGCGGCTACTGCGGCACATTATCTGCGGGTATTCTGAAGCCGGGGGATGAAATTACCGTTTTGCCTTCAGGCAAAGAAAGCAAAGTCAAAGCACTGGTAACCTATGATGGTGAGCTGGATCATGCCGTTCCGGGTGAATCGATAACCGTTACCCTGCAGGATGAAGTGGATGTAAGCCGTGGCGATATGATTGTGCATCGGGATCATCAGCCACATGTGTCCAGCCGTTTTAAAGCCATGGTGGTATGGATGACAGAGCAACCGCTGGTGGCAAACAAACAATACAACATCAAGGTTGGCGTTTCTGACAGTACAGGTGTAATGACTCAGGTTGATCATCAGGTTGATGTGAATACATTGGCCCATAACGTTGTGACAGAACTGAAACTGAACGAAATCGGTTTATGTGAATTTTCATTAAATAAACCAGTTGTGTTTGATGCTTATAAGCGTAATCGCACTACCGGTGCTTTTATCGTGATTGATCGTCTGACTAATGTCACCATTGGTGCGGGCATGATTACCGAAGCGATTACCGGTATGATAAATGAAGATACAACAACTCATGTTTCTGCATTTGAAGTCGAATTAAATGCATTAATCCGAAAACATTTCCCTCATTGGGATGCTAAGGATATCAGTGATTTACTGAAGTAAATCTAAATAAATCAGGCCGTGTTCGCGGCCTGATTTTACCATCCGGTTTTCACTCGATAACTTTTCGAGATTCCATTCTTATTTCATTAAATCTTGTGAATGCTTTGCTTTATGTTATTGAGGCAATACTGCTGTTTTGTCATCTTATTGAAAGCTGTTAGGGTAAATTTTAAAAATTTAGCGAATTATGTGAACCGGTTTGAGTAGCGGACAATGATTTAGGTTACATTCTGCGAAACCGGGATGGTGAATAATGAAAGAACAAGCAGATTTTAGAAAGATTGGTTGTGGCGAGTGTTTCAACAGCGGTTTACTTGGATTTGATTTTTCCATGGCTTTCCAGCCGATTGTGAATACAAACAGCCGAACGGTGTATGCGCAGGAAGCACTTGTTCGGGGGGTGGATGGGCAAGGTGCGGCCCATGTTTTTGATAATGTAAATCAGAGTAACCGCTATCGTTTTGATCAGGCCTGTCGGGTTAAAGCGATTAAACTTGCTGCAGAACTTAACATCGATTCTAAACTCAGCATCAACTTTATGCCCAATGCAGTGTACAAACCTGAGTTGTGTATCAGGACGACACTCGAGGCTGCTGAAATCTATAACTTCCCGATTGAACGCATTATTTTCGAAGTGACTGAAGGTGAGCAGATTACTGACCATGTTCACTTGCAGGACATTATTCAGTCTTATCAGCAGCAGGGATTTTCAACTGCCATAGATGATTTTGGGGCTGGCTATGCGGGGTTGAACCTGCTGGCAAATATGCAGACTGATTTAGTAAAATTGGATATGGCGTTAATACGCAATATCCATAATGATAAAGTCAGGCAGTCCATTACGCGAGGCATCATCGCTTTCTGTAATGATTTGGATATTACCGTGATAGCCGAAGGTATCGAATCTGCAGATGAACTTTATGTTTTACAGGAGATGGGGATTGAGTTGTTTCAGGGATTTTATTTTGCCAAACCAAGTTTTGAGTCTTTGGCAACAGTCTCATCCGATTGGTGGCGCTGATAACGCTTGATGCCAGAGCTGTTGTTTGGTTTCAAATTTCATAGCGGCATGCGCCGGGCTGGTTGAGGGTAGCCTTTGGTAGTTTAATAATATGTCGGCGGCTTCCAACTGTTTTATTACATAACGTTTGAATACCTGTTCCGCTTTGCCACCATTAA
>NZ_DCSO01000104.1:15865-27374 GCF_002325665.1 Methylophaga sp. UBA1464 | reverse complement strand
TTGCCACCATTAAAAAAGATCTGTCTTATTGACGGATGACGCTGCAGTAACTCCACAAAATCATTGGCAACCATCGATTCCGTTTCAATATGCTGATCCAGACTTCCCGGGCGGCGGCAGCTTTTCAATACATCCCATACGGCAATCCGTTTTTGTATTAATAAATCACAGCGTTGTGGGTAGTCCAACTTAACAGATTGCCCAAAAAATGACGTTATGATTGGCCAGAAAGCATTGCGTGGATGGGCGTAATAACGTTGTTGTTTTAATGATTCAATACCAGGCATGGAACCGAGAATCAAAATCCGTGGTTCATGGCCAACGATGGGTGGAAAGCTGGATGCGGGTTGCAGTGTGAGTTTATCTTTCATAACCGTATCAGCCTGAGTTGAAATATCTCTCTCATCAACAGCATTACTGATAGAGTCTGCCCTGATGCCTTATCCAGCCATGAGGATGACGGTTGGCTGGATCATGATGCGTCCAGTGGATTAAGCCACCTTTATCATTCCAGATATATTCACCATAAACACGGACATCATCGCCTTCTTTAATCTCATTAATTCTGGGTGCCAAATCGATATTGTGAACGATTAATAAGGTCTGCCCGCTGGCCAGTTCAATAATAAACCGTTGATGACGACTGCCTTTATTATCATCTGCTAACAGCCTGGTAACGGTTCCGGCCACCTCGATTTGAACATCACTTTGCCGCTGTTCAAATAATTGTTCAACACTTCCAGCAGGAGAGATTTGATTACGTTGTGGCTCAGGCTCATAAAAGCTTCCCAGAAAGATCAAAATGGCAAAGCCGAACAGGATCCAGATACGCTGTTTCATACGTTTTGTATTAGCCATGTTCAATTCGCTCCGCAAGCATTTCAATCCAATGATTCACAGGACGACTCGGTGTTGAAAGGTATAGCTGACAACCAATATTGGCCGTAACAATTTTATCCGGTTGTGATGCTTCCAAAGCCGACAATTTCTGTAAACGTAACGACTGGGATAATTTGGGCTGCAATAACGAATAACTGCCTGCTGAGCCGCAGCAGATATGTGCATCATTGATAACCGGAGTGGTGAATCCAAGTTGTTGCAAAATCGTTTCCACGAGTCCTGTTAGTTGCTGCCCATGCTGTAACGAACAGGGAGATTGAAACGCAATAGTGCTGCCAACGCCCAGATTTTGCCATACAGATAAATCTTCAGCAGCAATCACTTCAGCGATATCTTTGCTGAGTTCGCTGACTTTGGCAGCTTTTTCTGCATAGACTTTGTCATTTCGCAGCAAATAGCCATAGTCTTTTACTGTACTTCCGCAACCACTGGCGGTCATCACTATCGCTTCACAGCCATGTTCAATAAACGGCCACCAGGCATCAATATTCTGTTTCATTTGATTGGATGCTTTTTCTTCCGCGGACAGATGCTGTGCCAAT
Source organism: Methylophaga sp. UBA1464 (assembly GCF_002325665.1). Classification (NCBI taxonomy): domain Bacteria; kingdom Pseudomonadati; phylum Pseudomonadota; class Gammaproteobacteria; order Thiotrichales; family Piscirickettsiaceae; genus Methylophaga; species Methylophaga sp. UBA1464. Next base: position 25,932 of record NZ_DCSO01000104.1, on the reverse strand, counting down.
GCACCACAGCAACCCGCTTTGGGTGCTTCCAGCAGACTAATCTGCAGTTTATCTAAAACGTTTGCTGCGGCCTGATTGGTATTCGGACTACTGACCGATTGCACACAACCGGCTAAAACCAGCATAAAGCGTTGGTGAGTTTGCTGGATGAGCGGTCTGGTTTTTTGTACAGGTATTAATCTGGCTTTTACGCTTTGTGGGAGTAGTGGTTTGAACAGATTGGCCGTCTTTAACAATGGGCGAAATGTGGCGGGATAAGGTACAGTCTGAAGCAATAATTTTCTTATCAGGCGATCTACAAAAGGTCTGTTGACCAATGTGTCCACTTCCATGCGACCAATATCCGCCAACTTGGCAAACTCCACTCCTGAAGGGCAGGTTGATTCACAGGCGCGACAGGTGAGACATTGATCCAGATGAACTTGTGTTTCTCGTGTTGGCGATACCCCCTCAAACACCTGTTTTATCAGGTAAATTCGGCCACGAGGACCATCGCGCTCATCACCCAGTAACTGATAGGTAGGGCAGGTAGCATTGCAAAATCCACAATGCACACAGTTGCGGATAATCGATTCAGCAGTCAGGCCTTTTTCAGTATTGGCGTATTTTGCTGCGAGTCTGGTTTGCATAATTAAAACTCTGGATAAAGCTGGCCGCGGTTGAATATACCGTGCGGATCAAAGCTTTGTTTCAATTGTTGATGCAATCGTTTTAAGCCACTGTTTAATGGTTGCCGACGTATTTCTGTTAATTTTGCGGTACGAAACAGTTGCGCATGGCCATGATGGCGGGCAGCTAATGTGAAGATTTTTTCAGCACTTTCATCGGTTTTCACCCAGCGCAAACCGCCTGCCCAATCGACTAGCTGTTTACCTGAAATGGGTAAATTGACTGTGGCGGGTGGTACTGAAACTCTCCATAAAGGTATTTCACCATCAAAGAAATGATATTGTTGTTCATTGACCAGAGTCCAGAACACATCCGCCTTATGATGTTCACCACCGAGCTTCTGTCGGGCTGCACGTACAGCGGCTTCAGCGCCTGCCAGCCGAATATGCACAGCTTTACCATCATAAGCCAGTCCTGAGAGTGGCAGATTTTGCGCAGCCAGCGTTTGCATCATTCGTAATGCATCCTGCGTATCGCGCGACTGTGATAGATAACATTCGCTGGCGGGAATCGGCAGAACTTTAAGACTGATTTCCAGTAATACACCTAAACTGCCCATGGCTCCGACCATGAGTCTTGAGACATCATAGCCCGCTACATTTTTCATCACCTGTCCGCCAAACTGCATTATCTGGCCTTTGCCATTGATGATCCGGCAACCAAGCACATAATCACGGGCGCTGCCGGTGAACGGCCTGATGGAACCTGATAATCCCGTCGCGATGGCGCCACCCAGCGTGGCATCGTCGCCGAAATGCGGTGGGTCAAATGGCAGGCGTTGATTGTGTTCTGCCAGTGTACTCTGCAAGTCATTGAGTTTAGTCCCGGCATAAGCGGTAACAACCAACTCGGTTGGTTGGTAATTTACGATGCCTTGATGTGCTTGCAATGACAACGTTTCGCCAGGTTTTGCGTGATACAGAAATGACTTGGTATTTCCACCTCGAAGATTAACTGGCTGTTGAGTTTCAACGGCCGTTAATATCTGCTGTTGAATAGTTTTACTTATATCTGCCATCAGAAACGCTCTAATTCCGGATGGGGAAGCTCACCATGATGCACATGCATTGCGCCCAGTTCAGCACAGCGATGCAGGGTCGGGACAGCTTTTCCCGGATTCAGAATACCCTGCGGATCAAAGGCTGCTTTTACCGAATGAAACTGTGCCAGTTCATCCGTAGCAAATTGATTGCACATCTGATCGATTTTTTCGATGCCAACGCCGTGCTCGCCGGTAATACTGCCACCTGCCTGAACGCACAATTTAAGTATATCTGCACCGAAATGTTCTGCTTTAACCAATTCCCCAGCGTTATTAGCATCATAAAGAATCAATGGATGCAAATTGCCATCCCCCGCATGAAATACATTAGCGACCGCCAATTCGTGATGTCTGGATAAGCGCTGAATTTCCTGCAGCACTGCAGCTAAATGTTGTTTGGGAATGGTGCCATCCATACAGTAATAATCCGGTGAAAGTCGACCAACCGCAGGAAATGCCGCTTTGCGTCCGGCCCAGAACAAATTCCGCTGCTGCTCAGACTCTGCTGTCGCAAAGCTGATCGGATCACTGTTTTCCAGAACGTGATGAACCTTCATAATATGCTCTGAAACTTCTTCATTATTGCCATCAATTTCACATAGTAAGATGGCTTCAGCCTCCAGTGGATAGCCTGCATGAACGAAGGCTTCAGCAGCCTGAATGGCCAGTTTGTCCATCATTTCCAGACCCGCCGGAATAATCCCTGCGGCAATAATATCGGCAACGGCGCGGCCGGCTTTGGCTACATCATCAAAGGCGGCCAGGATCACTTGGGTACGTTCAGGTTTAGGCAACAGCTTTACCGTGACTTCAACAATAATACCCAGTAACCCCTCCGAACCCGTCATTAGCGCCAGTAAGTCAAAACCCGCACTGTCATAAGCCTGTGAACCGATGGTGAGCAGTTCCCCATCAGCCATGACTACTTTGAGCTCCAGAATGTTATGCACCGTTAAACCATATTTCAGGCAATGTACGCCACCGGAATTTTCGGCGACATTGCCTCCGATAGTACAGGCAATCTGTGAGGATGGATCCGGGGCGTAATACAAACCGTACTGGGCCACTGCTTCTGAAATTGCCAGGTTACGCACGCCGGGTTGCACCCGGACACTGCGGTTTGGAATATCTATTGATAAAATTTGATTGAACTTGGCCAGATTGAGCAGAATACCTTCTTCATGAGGCATTGCGCCGCCAGATAATCCGGTACCTGCGCCACGGGCAACCAGAGGAATCTGCTGCTGGTTACAGAGCTTACAGATAGCCTGAATTTGCTCAATGGTATCCGGCAATACCGTCAATAAAGGTAATTGCCGATAAGCAGATAGTCCATCGCATTCAAAAGGTTTTTGGGATTCTTTGCTGGAAAGAATCGCTGATTCCGGCAGAATGGCTTGCAACGCTGCAATTAATTGCATTTTTTTCATTTGCGTAATATGGCATATTTCAAATCATGTGACATCTTCACATAATAATTATTGTTAGTTAGCTGAGGACGATGCCGGTTGCCGCGAATTCCGTGTCTGCAGAAGTTCTGAGGCATTTCATCCGCAGATTCCTGTTGATGAAATAGCGACTGGATTTAATGAGCTTTAGACAGATTTTTAAGTGTTTAATAATATTGATATAGCCATTTATAATTTCCTGTTATAAGCCGTCATCGTTATAATATGCGGTTCCATTGAAACCGTTTAGAGACCATAAATGTATCAATACGATAAGTATGATCAAACGATGATTGATCAGCGAGTAGCGCAATTCCGTGATCAGACACGTCGTTTCCTTGCTGGTGAATTAACCGAAGAACAATTCCGCCCACTGCGGCTGATGAATGGCTTATACATTCAGATCCATGCGCCGATGCTCCGTGTTGCAGTACCTTACGGGATGATGTCATCCCGCCAGGTTCGTAAAATTGCTGAAGTTGCACGTCGGTACGATAAAGGTTTTGTCCATTTCACCACGCGGCAGAATTTCCAAATGAACTGGCCCAAACTGGAGGATGTACCGGATATTCTGGCCGAATTGGCCAGCGTGCAAATGCATGCGATTCAAAGCAGTGGTAACTGCATTCGTAACACCACTTCAGATCAGCTGGCTGGTGTTAATGCCAATGAAATTGAAGACCCACGGCCCTGGGCTGAGATCATTCGTCAGTGGTCAACATTCCATCCGGAATTTGCCTACTTACCACGCAAATTCAAAATTGCCGTTGTGGGATCCCATGAAGATCGCGCGGCAACCAAGTTGCATGATATCGGCTTGCATCTGGTGAAAAATCACGAAGGTGACGTCGGTTTTGAAGTGCTGGTGGGTGGTGGTTTGGGTCGTACCCCAATCATTGGTGAACAGATTCGTCCTTTCCTGGAAAAACAGGATTTGTTGTCCTATCTTGAAGCGATTCTGCGTGTCTATAACCGTTTGGGTCGCCGTGATAACAAATATAAAGCACGTATCAAAATTACCGTTCGTGAACACGGTATCAACCATATCCGTGAACTGGTTGAAGCGGAGTGGGTACATATCCGTGACCAGTTGAAACTGGATAAAAAAGAAGTCGAACGGGTAAAACAGTATTTCACCGAGCCTGCTTATGAATTGGATGCAGCTGATTCAGACAGCAGTTATGCGGATCTGTTAGCACAGGACAAGGAATTTGCACTTTGGGTCAAGCAAAATACTGCGGACCATAAAGTTTCAGGCTACCGTGCAGTCTATGTTTCGTTGAAAAAACCGGGCCAGGCACCTGGGGATATTACCTCTGAACAGCTTGAAGTCGTCGCAGACCTGGCGGATGAATTCAGTTTTGGCGAAGTGCGCTCCACCCATACACAAAACCTGGTTTATACCGATGTAAAACAAGCGGATTTGTATGCCCTGTGGTTACGTTTGAATGCAGAAAATCTGGCCACACCTAATATCAATACCCTGACAGATATTATCTGCTGTCCCGGTCTGGATTACTGTGGTCTGGCCAATGCCACATCCATCCCATTATCCAAAGGTATTGCCCAACGGTTCGATGATTTGGATTACCTGCATGATCTGGGCGATATCAAAATCAAATTTTCAGGCTGTATGAATGGCTGTGCCCATCAGAGCGTCGGGCATATCGGTATTCTGGGCGTCGATAAAAAAGGTGAGGAGTGGTATCAATTTACTCTGGGCGGCAGTTCCGAGGCTGATGCTTCGCTTGGTGAGCGTCTTGGTCGGGCTATTCCAAAAGATGAGGTGGTCGATACGGTAGCGCACTTACTGGATGCCTATATCGATTTACGCTATGAAGATGAGAGTTTCCTCGCGACTGTACGCCGGATTGGCGTAGATCCATTCAAGGAGCGTGTTTATGCAGCAGATCATTAAAGATCGCGAGATCGTTGAAGACAACTGGCAGCATCTGGATGATGAGGCGGCTCTGGTTGCTGGAAATATTACGGTTTCAATAACACGTTGGCAGGAACAGCACGAGACATTAAGTCATCACGAAGGTGGCTTGGGCATTCGTTTATCCGGGGATGATCCATTAGAGGAAATCGTTCCGGATTTAGGCCGCTTTCAACTCGTTGTATTGTTATTTCCGGCATTTACAGACGGACGTTGTTACTCCTATGCCCGTTTGTTGCGTGACCGGTATAACTTTAAAGGTGAAATCCGCGCTCAGGGTGATGTGTTATACGACCAGCTGTTTTACATGTCGCAGTGCGGTATCAATAGTTTTGAACTGGCAAACCCGAATCGGCTGACACAAGCTCTAGCCGCATTTGATGATTTCAGTGAAAGCTATCAGGCAACAGTATTAAGGCCTGAACCATTGTTTCGTCGCCGTTAATTCACCAGCAAAATGGCAGTTTATGCAATTGGTGATGTTCAGGGGTGTTTCGACGAGCTGATCAAGTTACTCGAAACACTCCAATTTGATCCTCAGTGGGATCAGATATGGCTTANNATCTGGTTAACCGTGGACCAAAATCATTAGATACCCTGCGTTTTGTTCGCAACCTGGGTGAGCAGACAGCTAAAGTTGTGCTGGGGAATCATGATCTGCATATGCTGGCGCATGCTGCCGGCATCGTTGAGTACAGTCATCGACTGGATACGATTGATTCAGTGCTGAATGCTGAAGATCGGGATGAACTGGTCTACTGGTTACGACATCAGCCTTTGTTTTACCACGATAGTGAATTACAGTTTTCGATGGTTCATGCCGGATTACCACCCGAATGGAGCATTGATGAAGCGCTAGCCAGAGCAGCTGAAGTGGAGTCAGTGCTTCAATCTGATAACTGGCGTGATTTCTTCAAGCATATGTACGGTAATAAACCCAAACGCTGGTCTGCTGACTTAACCGGCTGGGATCGATTACGCTTTATTACCAACTGTTTCACCCGCTTACGTTATTGTCATGAAGATGGCAGTCTGGCACTGAAATTCAAAGGTGCACCTGAAGATAAACCGGCTGAGCAGAAACCCTGGTTCATGATGCCTAATCGCGCCAGCGTCAATGACAGGATTGTATTTGGTCATTGGTCGCAATTAGGAACAGGCCAGTATGACAACGTCTTTTCATTGGACAGTGGGGCGGTGTGGGGAGAGCAGTTGACGGCAGTACGCATTGATCAAACGCCTTACCAATGGACAGTGGTTGAAGCCGATCCGGATGGTTTGCCGCATGCACGCAATAAAACGGCTGCAGAAAAGCAACGCTGGCTGTAACTGACTGTTAGGCATTCATTTTTAAACACAGTACAATACCTTTTTTATCTCTAATGGACATTTCTGAAATATGAGCAATATCAAAACCTTTTCAGGTGACTTTTCCGCAAAAGGCATACGAGTAGGTATCGTTGCTGGCCGTTTCAATGACTTTATCGTTGATAATCTGATTGCAGGTGCAGTCGATACTTTATTACGTCACGGAGCAGCGGAAAAAGATATTGAAATCGCCCGTGTTCCAGGCGCAGTAGAAATTCCATTAGCCGTACAACGTATGGGCAAAACTGAAAAATACGATGCCATCATTGCCTTAGGCGCGGTTATTCGTGGTGGTACACCACATTTTGAATTTGTCGCAGGTGAGTGTTCGAAAGGCCTGGGTCAGCTGACATTGCAACTGGATATTCCGATTGCCTTTGGTGTGTTGACGGTGGATACAATTGAACAGGCGATTGAGCGTGCAGGTACTAAAGCTGGCAATAAAGGGGCTGAAGCGGCAATGAGCACTATCGAAATGGTTAATGTATTACGTCAAATCGGAGATGCCAAGTAAATGGCTGGTGGACTGCCCCGGACCCAGGCTAGACGTGCTGCTGTGCAAGCGCTTTATCAATCACTTGTCAACAATCAGGCGCCTGAAAAAGACACGATGGATTTTGTTATGGCCGAGTACGCCAATAAAATCGACAAAAACTATTTTCAAGTGCTGGTTGACGGCGTGACCAAAGAAATTGATACCATTGATGCTGAACTGGCTCATGCGGTGGATAGAAGTTTATCCGCTGTGGATCCTGTTGAGGTTTCGGTCTTGCGTTTGGCTGTTTTTGAATATATGCACCGTCCGGATATCCCTTATCGGGTGGTATTGAATGAAGCTGTAGAGCTCGCCAAGTCCTTTGGTGGAGAACAAGGCCATAAGTATGTTAATGGTGTTCTGGATAAAATGGGTGCTCGTCTGCGCCAGGCAGAATACCAGGCCGCCAAGGTCTCTCGAGCCCAGAAAAAATCGAATTGATTCTCAGCCCCGAAAAGATGCAACCATCCTGACGGGGCTTTTTTAAATGAATTTATCACCCGAATTTTCACTTATCCACCACTATTTCAATACGTTAACTGCGGAGCGTGATGATGTAGTAGTCGGTATTGGAGATGATTGCGCTGTTTTATACACTCCTGCAAATACGTTGACGGCAGTTTCCATTGATACCTTGGTGCAAGGTACACATTTTTTTGCCGATGTTGATCCCTATCGATTAGGCATTAAAGCGCTGGCGGTCAATCTCAGTGATCTTGCTGCAATGGGTGCGGAGCCGGCATGGTTTACTCTCGCTCTGACGTTGACGGAGATAAACGACAAGTGGCTTAAACAGTTTTCAGCCGGTTTAGCTGAAATCGCTAAACAGCATCGAATTCAATTGGTTGGTGGTGATACGACACGAGGACCGTTATCCATCACCATTCAGGTGCATGGTCATCTTCAGGCTGAAAATATGCTTCGGCGTAATGCCGCTAAACCGGCTGATTTGATATGTGTTACAGGCTGTCTTGGTGATGCCGCTGCCGCTTTACAATATAAGTTAGGGCAGTTAGATAAATCAGCGTTAAGCGATACAGATATCGAATATCTGTTGCAGCGACTGGAAATGCCGACCCCACGAAATCAAATCGGTCAGCAACTGGCTGGTCAGGCACATGCAGCCATTGATATTTCGGATGGTTTATTAGCTGACTTAACTCATATCCTTAACGCCAGTAATAAAGGGGCAAAGCTGGATTTATCGGCTTTACCGTTTTCTGCTGTGTTGCAAAAATTACCCCTGGAACTTGCTACACAACTGGCGTTGACCGGTGGCGACGATTACGAATTATGTTTTACCGCAACTGCAGACAAAGTGGCGGGGCTCAAACAACAGTTTCCGAACCTGATCCATGTGATTGGTGAAATCACAGACGATACCGGCATTTATTATCAAGGCGAGCAGGGTCACTGGAAGCCATTCTTAAATATCAGGGCAGGTTATGACCACTTCTCCAAATAAGGTTACATTGCTGGATTTGCTTAAACGACCGGCATGCTTACTTGCCTATGGGTTTGGAAGCGGATTATCCCCGAAAGCGCCTGGTACGATGGGCACAATAGCCGCATTACCAATCTATTGGCTGATCCACGATGTCGGGATGCTGAGTTACTTACTCATCACTTTCATCGCATTTTTTGCCGGGATCTGGATTTGTCAGCAAGCTGTTAACTGGTTGAAACAGGACGATCCCTCTGCCGTGGTTTGGGATGAGATTGTCGGTTATCTGATCACAATGATTGCTGCCCCGGCCGGTTGGCAGTGGATGCTTTTGGGATTTGTGTTATTCAGATTATTTGATATCTGGAAGCCATGGCCGATTTCATTGGCCGACCGCAAGTTACATGGTGGTTTTGGCATTATGCTGGATGATGTAATCGCCGGAGTTTTTGCCGCGATGGTATTACAGCTTTGTCATTATTTGCTCTGAAACTGCTAAGGGCAGTCTCAGAGCTTTATACAAAATCTAACTTAAAGTCATGCCAAAGTTTTGTTCAAATCGTGCAGCAAAGCTTTCAGCGGTAAATTGATGATTCTGAGTGCCATGCTGTTCAATTTTGATGGCACCTAATAATGACGCAATACGTCCAGTCATTTCCCAATCCTTGCCGTGCAAAATGCCATGTAATAATCCGGCACGATATGCATCGCCGCAACCTGTTGGATCCACGACTTTTTCGGCTTTGGCACAGGGTATATCAATACGTTTTCCCGCGGTATAAATATGCGATCCCTGGGCGCCACGAGTAATGATAAGCGCCTCAACCTGTTTGGCAATTTCTCCGGGTGGCAGGCCGGTTCTATCTTCAAATAACTGCGCTTCATAATCATTCAAGGCGATATAGGTTGCCTGCCGGGCAAATTGCAGCAAATCCTCGCCATCAAACATCGGCAACCCCTGGCCCGGATCAAAAATAAATGGAATGCCGGCATCCGCAAATTGCTGAGCGTGTTGAATCATACCGTCACGACCATCCGGAGCGATAATGCCCAGCCTGATATTTTGCGCTTCGGTGATTTTAGTTTCATGGGCCAGGTTCATGGCTCCGGGATGAAAAGCGGTGATCTGATTATCATCAATATCAGTGGTGATATAGGCCTGTGCTGTGAAATGATCGTCTTTGACATGTACATGCCGGCGATTGATGGCATATTTATCCATCCATGCGGCATACGTACCAAAATCACTGCCGACTGTTCCCATCGGTACCGGTTCATCACCCAGCATTTTCATATTAAAAGCGATATTGCCGGCACAGCCACCAAACTCACGACGTAACTCCGGCACCAGAAACGCTACATTCAACATATGCACTTTGTCGGGCAGAATGTGATTTTTGAATTGATCCGGAAACACCATAATATTGTCGTAGGCAAATGAGCCACAGATAAGTACCGACATCTTTATTTATACCTCTTTTGTATGAATCTGTTGTATATCAGCCGTGACAGACAAATGACCGTCAATAAATGCAGTCAGGTGATGTCCCACAATCTGATAACGCCATCCTTGTAATAAAGCCAGTTCGGTTTCACCGCGAACAAGCTTTTCTATATCTTTT
>NZ_DCSO01000104.1:10614-15748 GCF_002325665.1 Methylophaga sp. UBA1464 | reverse complement strand
CTTTACGACTGGCAACAGCAATGGGCGTGACGGATTGTTCATCACAGAATTTACGTAATAAAGCCATCAGTGCATCAATCAGAGCTTCCTGTTGATTACTCAGTGGTTCAGGTTTAAGTAAAATCGGCCACGCTTCAGGCGGCGTTTGTTTGGCTTTACTGATTACGTCAATAATGGCCCGGCCATTACGTTCAATATCCCGGGCTTCAAGACCGCGAATCTGACTGAGTTTTTCTATCTTTTCCGGTGCAAATCGTGCCAGATCCAACATGACTTCATCTTTGATTATCCAGCGTCTCGGGCGATCACGATCGATTGCCCGTTGTTCACGCCATGCTGCCAGTTGTTGAAGTATGGCCAGCTGAACGCCCTTCAATTTACCTGCCCCACGGATTTTGCGCCAGATGGTTTCAGGGTCTGCAATATAATTATCAGCGTTAGCAAGGGCTGAAAAATCTTCTTTGAGCCATTCAGTGCGTTGCTGCTTTTCCAAATCGGCAGACATCTGATGATAAAGTTCACGCAGATAACGCACATCATCAGCAGCATATTCCAGTTGTTCAGCGCTTAAAGGTCGCTGTGTCCAATCCGCACGGGAATGCGCTTTATCCAGATTGACATTGAGTCGCTGCTTAACCAGGTTGCCATATCCAATCTGATCACCATCACCCAGAATAGTCGCGGCCAACTGCGTATCAAACAGGTTTTGTGGAAGTGCATTTTTTAACAAATACAGTAGCTCCAGATCCTGTCGTGCAGCATGAAACACCAGGGTTATTTGCGGTTGATAAAGTAGATCAAGTAATGGTGTCAGATCTTTTACAGCGATAGGATCAACACAGGCAATAACATCATCGTTGGCAATCTGGATCAGGCATAGTTGGGGGTAGTAGGTTTTTTCACGCAGAAACTCTGTATCGATAGCCAGCCAATGGCTGTCCTGAATATCCTGGCAAAATTGTGTTAACGCCGCATCCGAATCAATGTAAAGAACAGTCATGTTATCCAGCTGAAAAAAAGCAACCAGTATAACTGTTTTTAGAGGGTGTTGCGGGCGTGCACCTGACTCACTATTTGTTCAATGGCTTCAATAATAATCTCAGGCTGTTCATGAGGAATAGCATGACCACTTTGATGGGCAAACATATGTGTACTGATAGGAGATAAACGCGACAAATCCTGTTGCAAAGTAATCCAGGTTTTTTCACGTTGCTGTTGGCTTAAATCACCATACCACTCTGGTTTTCCACGGCTGATTACGATTAATGGTACGACCGGTAAAGCTGAATTTTTCTGTAATTGCACTGAACTTTCATCCAGAGCTGAAATTTCTGCTCTGGCGGCATGAAAGGCACGTTCACGTAATATTGGAGGTTTATTCGCATGTGCCATACTATCCGTGGATTTCGGCAAAATCATGATGGTGCCACGTCGATTGAAATTGTTGGGTAGTTTGATTTGAAATTGTTTGTATTGATCTTCATGAGAGGCATCAACCAGCACCATGCCCGCGACCATCTGAGGGTTATTCGCTGCAAAAATACGGATGTTGTATCCACCAAATGAATGGCCCACCAGTATATATGGCGGAGGAATATCGGCCTGTTCAAGTAATGTCTCTAATTCATCGGCAATTCTGTTACTGGTTCTTGGCGATGGACCAAAATCACTCCAACCGTAACCCGGTCGATCAAAAACACATATCTTTGAATGATTTGAAACGGCTTGCTGTATAAGCTGCCAGTCAGTGGAATCATCGCCAAGACCAACATCCACAATAACAGTGGGACTGCCGGAGCCAGTACAATTAATGTGCAACTGATAGCCGCCAACATCGAAACGTTTTCCGGGAATCGCTGGAAATTCAGCAGCAATTAATGGTGCGGAAACAGACCAAAATACTAAAAAAGGCCAGATCAACGCTTTCATTCATTGGCTCCGATGCAGTTAACTTAACAGTTAAATTAAGAGATGAAATAAGCGTTAAAGTTCCGTAGTCTCCCAGGCAATTTTCTGCAGAATATCATTTTGATTAAATGGCCAGTTTATTTCACTGTTATCAGAAAACTTGATGACTGGAATGCGAACGCCATATTGTTCTACCAGATCATCATCGTCACCGATCTCAACGACATGTAAATTTATCTGTTCGGCGATGGCGAGCGTAATGACCTGTTCAATTGCAAGCTCGCATAAATGGCATCCAGCCGTGGAAAATAATTGCAGATTAATCATTTTTCGCGCAATCGAGGAATCAGTTCAACAAAGTTGCAAGGCCTGTGCCGGACATCCAGCTGATGTTGTAGAATGTCATCCCAAGCCGTTTTACACGCGCCGGATGACCCCGGAAGACAAAAGATAAACGTACCATTTGCTACGCCGGCGATGGCTCTTGATTGTATGGTTGATGTGCGGATAACGTCATAAGAGATTTGTCGGAACAGCTCACCAAACCCATTAATTTCTTTATCAAACAGTACCTGAACGGCTTCCGGGGTGCCATCTCTTCCGGTCAGCCCGGTGCCGCCGGTAGTGATAATGACATCAACCTGCTCATCGCAAATCCATCGCGAAACAATGGCGCGAATCTGATAAATATCATCAGTAACAATCTGTTTGTCGGCAAGTTCATGACCCGCAGAGAGCAAGCGGTCTTTTAACGTTTTACCGGATATGTCGTCGGTTTCTGTGCGGGTATCAGAAATCGTCAAAATGGCAATTTTGACAGCAATAAATTCACGATCCATGAGCAGTGTTTCTCGCATAGGAAGTTAGAAAACAAGTATAGTCAGCATATCGCTTAGGGTCTAGAATGCTACGCAATAGTGAGGAGTCATAACAATGAAAAAAATCTTATTAGTCTCAGCCATATCATCGGCGATCATTTTGTCAGGCTGTGCGGCAGACGATCCCAATATGCGAACTAAAAGAGGTGCAGCAATTGGTGCGGCTGCCGGTTCAATTATCGGATATGCCATTGATGATGGTGCCGGTGGCGTAATAGCCGGTGCTGCTGTCGGTACGCTGGCCGGTGCCGGTGTGGGACGTTATATGGATAACCAGCAACGTGAAATGAATGAGGCGTTGGCTCAGGAACAAGCCCGTAATGAATTGCAAATTCAGCAACTGCAGGACGAATCATTGAAAATTGATATTTCAAACGAAGTATCTTTTGATTTTGATAGCTCAGCCATCAAACCCGCGTTTGAACCGACGTTGAATAAAGTCGCTGATGTGCTGCAGCGTTATCCCAAGACCATAATTCATGTCATCGGACATACAGACAGCAAAGGGTCAGAAAGTTATAACCAGCAACTTTCTGAACGTAGAGCCCAATCCGTAACCAACTATTTTGCGGCACGAGGTGTGCTGAAAGAACGTCTGGTACCAATGGGACGTGGTGAACTTGAACCGCGTGCCACAAATGATACCGAAGCCGGGCGACAGTTGAATCGTCGTGTGGAAATAATTGTAAAACCTATTGTAGAGGGACAGGAAGCTGAAGCCTACCAAACGCCGTAAAGGCCCATCAGATAGAAACCAGGCACCATCGCAAGACCTGATTTTTGGTTTGCATGCAGTACAGGCGGCTCTTGAGTCGCCTGTTTCACGCGTGGCCGAAATCTGGATTTCGGATGAGCGACATGATCAACGTGTTGAAACTATATATAAGCTAGCGGGTGATTTGGGAATACGTTTACATAAAACCCAGCGTAAGCAACTGGATGATATGGTTCCGGAAAATCGACATCAGGGCTGTGTTGCCCGTTGTCATCCGTTGGCTGTTCTTGATGAAACAGATTTGGATGTATTGCTGGATAATTTGCAGCAAACGCCATTTCTATTAATTCTGGATGGTGTTCAGGATCCGCATAATCTTGGCGCTTGTCTGCGAACGGCAGAAGCGGCCGGAGCACATGCGGTGATTGCACCCAAAGATCGTGCATCTGGTTTGACGCCGACCGCAATTAAAATTTCCAGTGGTGCTGCTGAACGCTTACCCTTTATTCAGGTCACTAATCTTGCGCGCGTGTTAAGAGATTTGCAGCAACGGGGTATCTGGTTAGTGGGCACCTCAGGTGATAGCGAAATGAGTCTGTATCAGGCAGATCTTAAAGGGCCTTTAGCGATTATCCTTGGCGCCGAAGGTCAGGGCATCCGTCGTTTAACCAGAGACCACTGTGATCAGGTTATACACATTCCCATGCAAGGTGGTGCCGAAAGTCTCAACGTATCTGTAGCCGCTGGTGTTTGCTTATTTGAAGCGGATCGTCAACGACGCTTGTGAGCAGGTAGTAAAATAAAGTAAAATGCCAGATTGCCTTTCATAGGTAAAACTCCTTGCTTTCTGAAATTTTTCAGCAAGCTGTATAAACCGTGAGGAGCTCAAATTGAGACATTACGAAATCGTGTTTCTGGTCCACCCTGATCAGAGCGAACAAGTGCCCGGTATGATCGAGCGCTATACCCAAACATTGACTACTGCTGGTGGTCAGGTTCACCGTCTGGAAGACTGGGGCCGTCGTCAATTAGCTTATCCAATCAACAAAGTTCACAAAGCACATTATGTGTTAATGAATGTTGAATGTGATGTTGAGCAATTGAATGAAGTCACCACTGCTTTCCGTTTCAATGATGCCGTTATTCGTCACCTGGTTGTCAGCATGGACGAAGCTGTTACTGAAGCTTCACCAATGATGCGCAAAGACGACGAAAAACCCGCTTCACAAGCCTAATCAGGAGATATCACGATGGCACGTTTTTTCAGACGTAGAAAATTTTGTCGTTTCACTGCCGAAGGTGTGAAACAAATTGATTATAAAGACGTAAACCTGCTTAAAAATTTCGTTACTGAAACAGGTAAAATCGTCCCAAGTCGTATTACCGGTACAAAAGCTCGTTTCCAGCGTCAGCTGTCAACTTGTGTAAAACGTGCACGGTTTCTGGCATTGCTGCCTTACTGTGATATGCACAAGTAATTCAGCTTCCCAGTTGTAAGGTTAAGATCAAAATAATATGTTGCGTGGTATAGCTGATTTTGCAATGAAAGGTCGCTGGCAAGCTGCATTTGCAGCGGCTTTGCTATCGGTTGCTGCAATGTTGCTACCACCACTGAATTATCTCGCTAGCGGGG
>NZ_DCSO01000104.1:292-10572 GCF_002325665.1 Methylophaga sp. UBA1464 | reverse complement strand
AGCGGGGTAATTGTGTTAGCCACTTTACGTGTAGGCCCTAAAGAAGGGCTTCGTGTTATGGCGGCAACTTTGGTGGTATTTGCTATTGTAGCCGGATTGCTTTTAGGTCAGATCTGGATTGCTTTGGCACTATTGCTGACCAGTTGGTTACCGGCTTATTTGGTGACGCTGGTATTAGGATATAGTCGTTCACTGGAGCGGGCACTTCTGGCGGCAGCAGGTGCAGGTATCCTGGTAGTACTGATAGCACATATTTTCCTGTCCAGTCCGGCATTATGGTGGCAGGAAATGTTGGCACCATTCGTACAATTACTGTCAGAGCAATCTGGATGGCAACTGAATGCGGCAGAAACCCAAAACTTCCTGGTCCAAATGGCCGGCATGATGACGGGGCTGATGGCCGCTGCAGTAAGCGTCAATATTATTCTGGGTATTTTGATCGGTCGTGCGTGGCAAGCTGCGCTTTATAACGAAGGTGCTTTTGGCAGTGAATTTACTCAGATTTCGTTGGGTAAAACGCTGGCAATAATCACCGCGGTGCTGATGGGCTTGTCATTAACACCAATAGCCAGCTCGCTGACGCTATTGATAGATTGTTTACCGGTCCTGCTGGTGCTGTTTGCAATACAAGGTATTGCGGTAGCCCATGCAATCGTTCGGACTAAACAGAAATCGGTGGCCTGGTTAGTGGTTATGTATGTGCTGATGGTGCTTATGCTGCCGCAGATGTTGATTTTGACCGCCTCACTGGGTGTATTGGAACAATGGTTTAATTTTCGCAAACGCTCAATAGCGTAATGCGGTTATTTATAAGCAGTCTTTGACTGCGAATGAGGGTTAGAACGATGCAAGTAATTTTGCTGGAAAAAGTTCAAAAGCTTGGTAATTTGGGTGACGAAGTGAGCGTTAAAGCTGGCTATGGTCGCAACTATCTGGTTCCTGCTGGTAAGGCATTGCCTGCCAACAAGAATAACAGAGAAAAATTTGAAGAACGTCGTGCTGAATTAGAAGCGGCGGCGGCCAAATTACTTACTGCAGCTCAAGAACGTGAGAAAAAACTGGTTGCAGCTGGTGATGTTGATATCATGGCTAATGCTGGTGTTGAAGGTAAACTGTTCGGTTCAGTCACTGCTGCGGATATCGCTGATGCGGTAAATGCAAAAGGTGCTGATGTAGATCGTAACGAAGTTCGTTTACCAACAGGTCCTTTGCGTCACACAGGTGAATACAACATTGATGTGCAATTGCATGCTGATGTTGTCGTCAGTGTGAAAGTAAATATCACTTCAGAAGCTGAACTTGCAGCCATTGCTGCTGCAGAAGAAGCGCGTAAAGCACGTGAAGCTTCACGTGAAGAAGCTGAAGCGATCGCTAAAGCGCAAGAACAAGAGTAAGAAGTTTGAACGACAGGGGCATAGTAAAATCTATGCCCCTGTTATTTTTGTGATTCAGGTATATTGAATCAAATGCTTGTTTAATCAGCTTGGACAATTGCTGTGGAACAGATAACTTATCCAGAAAGCTATCAAGACAGCGCAACTCAGGCCCTGAAGGTCCCTCCGCATTCTGTTGAAGCTGAACAATCAGTGTTGGGCGGACTAATGCTTGATAACAGTGCCTGGGAGCAGGTTTCTGATTTATTGGTCGAGCAGGATTTCTACCGCCACGATCATCAGCTTATATTCCGCGGCATCGCCGAGTTAATGGAACAGGCTAATCCGGTTGACGTCATCACGCTGGCCGAATGGCATAATCAACGTGGCGAGCTCGATAAAGTCGGTGAACTCGCTTATCTTGGCGCCCTCGCGCGCAATACCCCCAGTGCAGCCAATATCAAAGCGTATGCTTCAATCGTGCGTGAACGTTCGATTCTGCGTCAGCTGATTCAGATTGGTAATAATATTGCCAATATGGCCTTTACGCCGGAAGGGCGAAATAGTGAAGAAATGCTCGACACCGCTGAGCGTCGCGTTTTCGAAATCGCTGAAAAAGGTGCAAAACGTGGCGGCGGGTTTATTCAGGTCAAAGATGTCCTGAGTAAAGTCGTTGATAAAATTGATACGCTGTTTGAACAGGATAGTGGTATCACTGGTTTACCGACCGGTTTTATTGATTTTGATGATCAGACTTCAGGTTTACAGCCTGCTGATTTGGTCATTATCGCGGGCCGTCCATCGATGGGTAAAACCACCTTTGCCATGAATATTGCTGAAAATGCCGCGATTCACAGTAAACAGCCCGTTGCGGTATTCAGTATGGAGATGCCTGCTGACTCACTAGCTATGCGTATGTTGTCATCATTAGGGCGTATCGATCAGCATCGTTTACGTACCGGTCGATTGAATGATGATGACTGGCCACGACTGACATCGGCAATAGCGTTATTAAATGAAGCACCTTTATTTATTGATGATACCGGTGGGTTAACACCATCTGAACTCAGGGCCAGGGCAAGACGTTTAAAACGTGAGCATGGCCTTAGTCTTATCATTGTTGATTACCTGCAGCTAATGAGTGGCAGTTCCAATGGTCGACAGGCTGAAAACCGTACCAACGAGATTTCTGAAATCTCCCGTTCATTAAAAGCACTGGCCAAAGAGCTCAATGTGCCGGTGATTGCGTTATCTCAGTTAAACCGTTCACTTGAGCAGAGACCGAATAAACGCCCGGTTATGTCGGATCTGCGTGAGTCAGGAGCGATTGAGCAGGATGCCGATATCATTGTATTTATCTATCGTGATGAAGTTTACAACGAAGATTCTGCAGAAAAGGGTAAAGCGGAGATCATTATCAGTAAACAGCGTAATGGTCCGATCGGTACGGTGGCGTTAACCTTCCAGGGCAAATACACCCGGTTTGAAAATTTTGCCCCTGCTTATTATCAAGATTACGGTGATAATGAATCGTGAGTCGTTATCCGTTTGCCCGAATCGATCTGGCAGCACTGAAACATAATCTGCAGCAAGTTCGTCAATACGCCCCAGATAGTAAAGTGATGTCGGTGATTAAAGCCGATGCCTATGGACATGGTGTTATTCAGGTTGCGCATGCACTCATGCAAAGTGATGCATTTGCCGTGGCCCGATTTAGTGAAGCATTAACGCTCCGGAAACATGGATTTGACCAGCCCATTACCATTTTCGAAGGTGTCAGCACAATTGAAGAATGGCAGCTGGCTGCTGAATTTGAGTTGACGCCGGTTTTGCATCAGCAACAGCATCTTGAGTTGTTATTGAAAGCGAAAACCAGTCAGCCGCTACCATTAATATGGTTGATGCTGGAAACCGGCATGCACCGTCTTGGTTTACCGCAACAGGACGTAATACAGATTATAGATGCATTGGAAAAACGTGCAGATCTGGTGAATAAGCTTGGTTTGATGAGTCATTTTGCCAACTCGGATTTGTTAAATGATGCACGTAATATCCAACAGTTAACGGTTATGAAAAATCTGGCTGAAACAACTGGATTGCCCGTTTGTATGGCTAATTCAGCTGCGATAATCAGTCTGCCTGAATCCCATTATGACTGGATACGGCCCGGTCTGATGCTGTATGGTGCTTCGCCGTTTGCCGATAAATCAGGGGCTGATGTTGGACTCAAACCGGTCATGCAATTGATCTCAAAACTGATTGCTACCCAGCAATTAAAACCCGGGGATCAAGTCGGCTATGGCGGTCAGTGGTCAGCAGACAAACCCATACGCATGGGGGTAGTCAGTATTGGTTATGGTGATGGTTACAGTCGACATTTATCCAATGCTGGTGAGGTCATTATTCGAGGTCAACGCATTCCTGTTATTGGTCGCGTATCTATGGATACTATTTGTGTGAATCTGGAGTCTTGTCCACAGGCACAACTGGATGATGAAGTCATTATCTGGGGAGCCGATACATTGGCAGTTGAATGGCTAGCCAATAGAGCCGGAACGATACCTTACGAATTACTGACCTGTGTGACACCCAGGGTTAACCGGGAGTATCTTGATGGCTAAAGCCAAGCGGGTGTATGTTTGCCGGGAATGTGGTGCTCAGACACCACAATGGGCGGGACGCTGTGCGGATTGTGGTGCGTGGAACAGTCTTGAAGAATCAGTGCAGAGCAGCGCCAAACCAACCACTGCAATGAATAAACATACTGGCTACGCCGGCCAGCAACAAAACACTGTTCAGGCATTAAAAACCATTACATCAGAGCAGGCTGTGCGCTGGTCAACCGGATTGCCGGAATTGGATCGCGTGCTGGGTGGGGGACTGGTCACCGGTTCCGTGGTGTTAATAGGTGGTGATCCCGGTATTGGCAAGTCGACTTTATTATTACAAGCCATGGCGAGTATGGCAGAGTTAAGCGGTATTAATCCGCTGTATATCAGTGGTGAAGAATCCCTGCAGCAAATTCGACTGCGGGCTGAACGTTTGCAATTGCAGGAAACGCCGGTGGATCTGCTGGCGGCAACCCATGCTGAACAAATGATGGCCATTGCCCAGCAACGCCAGCCTCAGGTCATGGTCATTGATTCGATTCAAACAGTATTTACCGAGTTGCTGCAATCGGCACCTGGCACTGTGGCGCAGGTAAGGGAAAGTGCAGCGCAATTAGTTCGCTTTGCCAAATCCAGCGGTATCACCATGATTCTGGTGGGACATGTAACTAAACAGGGTGCATTGGCAGGACCACGTGTTCTGGAACATATGGTCGATACCGTGTTGTATTTTGAAGGTGACAGCTCGACACGATTCCGTATTTTACGTGCAGTTAAAAACCGCTTTGGCGCGGTTAATGAGCTGGGCGTATTTGCCATGACAGAACTTGGATTGAAAGAAGTCAGTAATCCTTCAGCCATCTTTTTATCTCGTGGAGAACAGGCCGTTCCCGGCAGCATGATCACGGTGATTCGCGAAGGCAGTCGTCCGATGCTTGTGGAAGTGCAGGCATTGGTCGATGAAAGTCCATTGGGCAATCCACGGCGTGTCTCGGTAGGTTTGGAACAAAATCGTCTGGCGATGTTACTGGCTATTTTGCACCGCCATGGCGGTATTACCTGTCATGATCAGGATGTCTTTATCAATGTGGTGGGGGGCGTTAAACTCAGTGAAACCGGTGCCGATCTGGCGGTATTAACAGCCGTTATTTCCAGTTTGCGTAATAAAGCGATTCCACAAGACTGGGTGGTCTTCGGAGAGGTCGGATTAACGGGGGAAATTCGTCCGGTTCAGGCAGGCGAAGAACGAATCCGCGATGCGGGTAAACACGGCTTTAAAGTGGCCTTGGTGCCCGCTGCCAATGCACCGCGTAAGTCGATTTCAGGTTTGAAAGTGATAGCCGTGCATCATTTACAACAGGCTATTGAGGCGCTTAAAGAAGGCTGGCAGTGATCATTATTGGTTCTAGTTATCCGGCATGTCCAGCAGGGCGGATAACTCCCGATGCAATAAGCCTTCATCGGCAAGGTTCAGTTCAACCAGCCTTTTTAAATGGGTAATACTGTCTAGGTCAATCAGCTGGCAGTGAAAGCCGATACTCTGTGTATCCATATGCGCTACCTCAGCCTGCATCTTAATCACAATTTGAGCATTTTCGAGCAATAGATCAACATTAAAGACATCAGCCAACTTTGCTGACCAATTGTCCGGACGGCCAATCAATAATCCATTCAGCGAGATATCAATAACCGTACAATTTAAATAGACATCACCATGGGGCGCAATGACATGTGCGTTGGCAGCAAATGGAATGCGACTGAAATATCTGCGTTCCTCCGACATTGGTGGTCTCCTGTTTATAGTAAGACTGATACTATCATTATTTCAAATAAGGAGTCATTGCAGATGTTGTGGGTAAAAGCGTTTCATTTAATGGCTGTTGTCACCTGGTTTGCCGCTTTATTTTATCTGCCAAGGTTGTTTGTCTATCACGCCATGTGCGATGACCGGGCTGGTAACGAACGGTTTAAAATCATGGAGCGAAAATTATACCGGGGCATCATGACACCAAGTGCTGTTATTGCCCTGTTATTAGGTATCTGGTTAATGAGTTATTACACGCTGGAACAATTAAAAACTATGTACTGGTTACACGCTAAACTGACGCTGGTGTTGTTACTGTTTGTTTATCATGGAATGTGTGGTCGCATGCTC
Source organism: Methylophaga sp. UBA1464 (assembly GCF_002325665.1). Taxonomy (NCBI): domain Bacteria; kingdom Pseudomonadati; phylum Pseudomonadota; class Gammaproteobacteria; order Thiotrichales; family Piscirickettsiaceae; genus Methylophaga; species Methylophaga sp. UBA1464. The sequence goes on along the minus strand of NZ_DCSO01000104.1, from coordinate 4,435 downwards.
AAACAATTTGCTGCGGATAACAATCAACGTAGTCACGTGTTTTACCGCTGGTTTAACGAAATGCCGGTATTAATTTTGATTGCCGTGATGATTCTGGCTGTGGTGAAACCTTTTTAAAAAAAAAGCCCCTGCGAGAGGGGCTTTTCTTCAATCTGACAGTTAATCTATATATTCAAAAATTTTCACTACTCGTAAAACACCTTTAGTCGTTCGTGTAACAGCAACGGCCTGGTCAGCTTCTTCACGGGTAACTTTACCCATCAGATAAACAACACCGCGTTCAGTCACGACTTTGACAAAGAAAGGATCAACATTTTCATCCTGGGTCATTTTGGTTTTTACTTTCGTAGTGATCCAACTGTCACTGCTGCGTGAAGTTAACGCACTCGGGCCAGAGATAGCCAGCTCGTTAAACACCTTACGTACTTTCGGAATATCTTTAACCAGGTTTTCAGCTTTTTGCTTGAGAGCCTCAGTAGGCGTTTCACCAGACAGCAACAGAAAGCCATTGTAACTGGTCACGTTAATGTTACTTTGGCTGTGAATGTCTTTATCCTGAAAAATGGCATATTTGGCTTTTGCTTCAATAGTTTGATCGTCTAAAACTGCTCCAGCTGTTCGGCGATCATAGGCGACCGCTGCAGTGGTTGCTGCACCACCGACCACAACAGCCGCGCAGGCTTGCAACAACATTATGGGTATCAGTAACATAAAAACCAGTCTAATTTGGTACATGGATTTGTTCCTCGTTGAATGAGCGCAGATAAAAGTGTTGCTTAGTTTAGTTGAAATGCATCCCGAATCCACACAATTTTATCTGCTGTGCCGGCAGTGATGGCGATGACATCAAAGCGGCAATTGTGTGACCATCCGGATTGCATTAAATAATGTTGAGCTGTGATGATGATACGTGATTGTTTAAAGCTTGTAATACTTTCCAGCGCGCCACCATGTGAGTGATTGCGGCGATATCGAACTTCAACAAAAACCAGGGTTTGTTCATCCTGCATTATCAGGTCAATTTCACCACGACGACAATGAAAGTTACGCTGAATCAGCTTTAAACCTTGCTGTTGTAAATAATCACAAGCTAATTGCTCCGCCTGCTTTCCAGACTGGAGATGCTTTGCCATTCGCCCTTAATCTCTTTGTAGCGGTTCAATCAAGCCGTTGCGGATAGTGGCGATTGGCATCAAACGTTCAATCTGACCTTGCTCATTAATTGTCAGTTCACCGGTCGCTCCCTGATATTTTTCATCTTCAGAGCTACTCATGGCGGTCAGGAAAGGAATCATTCTATAAGCATCAACACCCAGCGCGGCCAAACGCAGGAATGAGCCTATATCACCACTCGCTTGCCGACGAACAGCTGAATAGGCAGGATCTTGTTCCGACTGTTCCGTAAACATCCAGGGAATATCAGTAAAAATCAAACCATTCAAATCAATGTCTTGCTGGGCATTCGCTTCACCACCGTACGCATGTGAGGTGGCAAGTATCGGTAACTGACCTGAACGATGGAAACGAAGTTGCGTTACCAGCTGACGTGCCTTCAAAGGTCTGCCGACCATAAACAGAAAATCGACATCCTGGCGTCTTCTCGGTTCAAACTCCAGAGATTGTCCTAATGTGCGTCGCAGGTTCTGATAACGCTGATTACTGCTTTCGACTCCCAGGATTGGTGTCAGGATATGCGAATAGTCATTCTCTGCTTCATCATATTTTGCACGGGTAACCAGCTGGCCGCCTGAGGTTTGCCATTCTTCGGCAAAAGCGGCTGCCACCCTGTCACCCCATTCACTGCGGGGGCTCAACACGATGGCCCGTTTATATCCCATTTTATTAGCATGCTCAGCCTGGCTACGTGCATCATCTTCTGGTGCCAGAGCAAATTGAAAGAAATTTGAATGATCATTGGATTGACTGATTCGATTCAGTGCTAATACCGGAACTGATAAGGTCTGATGTGCTGCCAGTAATTCAACTGATACCTTATCTAACGGTCCAATAACAATATTGGCCCCGTCCGCCACCGCTTTTTCATACTGTGAGATAACATTTTTAGAGTCAGGCGTATTACCGGTGCGAACATCATAGAATTGCAAGCGAACGTTGGAACGGGCATTAAAATGTGCCGCAATGATGCCTTGACGGATTGCCTGGGCGGCATTTGCTGCAGGACCGGACTCAGGCAATAAAATTCCAATCAATTCCAGTTGCTCAGGAAGGCGAATAGGCGTTTTAATCGATTTCTTCAGTTGTTCGACGTTGGCTGGATGATTTGGATAGCTGAATTCCCAATCTTCAATGGCAACTTCCATTGCTTCTGGATTATTTTCATAGGCTTTAACAGCATAGGCCAAGGCAAACCAGCCACTATCTTCCGCCGGAGGCTGACCGGGATTATATAAATCCAAAGCCTGTGGTGTCATTTTCATCAATGTCTGCCACAATGCTAAATGATTATTTTCACGATCATTCTCCGCCAGCATTGGATCCAGTCGGATATGTGCCAAGGCTTTTTCCAACCAGTTTTCAGTCAGATCATAAGCTGTTATCCGCAGTTCCAGAATACGTTTTTGTTGAGCTGCATTGGCGGAATCAAAGTCTACTTTATCCAGATGTTGTAATGCACTTAGGCCATCCAGATCCAAAAGCGCAATATCGGCACGTAACAGATTCGCTGTAAGTTGTTCACGTGATGTCAGTTGCTGCAGGTTGGTTTCAGCGAGCAGAGCTTCTGCTTCTGCCAACTCACCTAATTCATAGTGCATCATTGCAGCGCGATATTGAAATGCTGATTTGAGTGCGCCTTCTGATTCCGCCGCTTTGGCTATATATTGTTCAGCGGCCACTGCATAATCGCCTTGTTTTTCTGCCTCGGATACCAAGGACGTCATATCAGGAGCTGATGGTTTTGTTTCCATAGATATCGGCTGACAGGCTGATAATGTCAGTAAGGTCAACAATATAAGCAGGGCGGAAAATCGTTGCGTCATAAGTTACATCAAATTTAGTTCGGAGAAGGCATCATCTTACCTGTTCGCGTATATTACGACCAGAATCAATATTTCTTTTCAGGATATACGCCGTGAAAGACGCCACAGCCGCACTTTATATTGTTGCCACGCCAATCGGCAATCTCGCCGATATTTCAGCGCGCGCTATTGACGTTCTGTCTTCAGTCGATTTAATTGCCGCTGAGGACACTCGTCATAGCAAATTTCTGTTGCAACATCATGGTATCGAAACATCAACTATTTCATTACACGAACATAATGAGCAGCAGCGCAGTGAATTATTGTTATCAAAAATAGTGGATGGTAATTCAATTGCACTGATTTCTGATGCTGGCACACCATTAATCAGCGATCCGGGTTTTCGGTTAGTCAATATGGCACGTGAAAAGGGTATTAAGGTCGTTCCTATTCCTGGTGCCTGTGCCGTTATCACCGCCTTATCCGCTTCTGGATTATCTGCTGAACGCTTTACTTTTGAAGGTTTTCTGCCACCGAAAGTGACTGCTCGCCGCCAGGCTTTGGAAAAGCTTGTGAGCGAGCCGCGGACGATGATTTTTTACGAAAGTCCTAAAAGGATGGTCGGTTGCTTGCAGGATATGCTGGCCGTATTTGGAGGGGAGCGTAAAGCCTGTTTGGCACGTGAACTGACAAAAATGTTTGAAACCATTGTTACGCTGCCATTAGCGGAATTGGTTGAGATTGTCATCATGGATACCAATCATCAAAAAGGTGAAATAGTTTTGCTTGTTGAAGGAGAATCTACGGTGGCTGACACCGATGAAACGGAGCAGGCTCGGGTGTTACAAATTTTGCTTAACGAAGTGCCTTTAAAACAAGCAGCGAGCATCACAGCGTCCATTCTGGGTATCAAAAAAAATAAAGCCTATGACATGGCGTTGAAACTTCAGCAAAAATAAAGCTGCTCCGGTAAAATGGTCGGTTGAGATGGCCAGACAATCGCGCTTGATGTCCGTAAGGATTCAGAGTGAGGAAAGTCCGGGCTCCACAGGGTAAGGTGCCAGGTAACACCTGGGGGACGTAAGTCCACGGCCAGTGCAACAGAGAGTAAACCGCCTGAATGAAAGTTCAGGTAAGGGTGAAAGGGTGCGGTAAGAGCGCACCG
>NZ_DCSO01000104.1:0-178 GCF_002325665.1 Methylophaga sp. UBA1464 | reverse complement strand
GGTGCGGTAAGAGCGCACCGCGCTTCTGGTAACAGAAGTGGCATGGTAAACCCCACCAGGAGCAAGACCAAATAGAGGAACAAATGCTTCGGCATGACATGCGGCCCGCATGGTTCCCGGGTAGGTTGCTTGAGGCAGATGGTGACATCTGTCCCAGATGAATGATTGTCCACGACAG
>NZ_DCSO01000018.1:30145-31775 GCF_002325665.1 Methylophaga sp. UBA1464 | reverse complement strand
CATCGGTGTTAGTTTCACCCGGAACCTTAAATACAGTGAGGGTTATCGATTCGGGGAGAATGGGTTTGGAAAGAAACCATTCGGCCTCAGCCCAGGATTGCAGAATGCGTTTTGCATATGAATTGGTTTCTGCCTTTTCCACAACATCATGGTAAGCGTCATAGACCATGACAATTTTGGATAAGGCTAACTGCGCCGCCTCCGCAGTTTCATCTAAATCCAGCAATTCGATTAACGGCTGAATGTTATAGCCGCCCATCATTGTGCCAAGCAATTCAGTGGCATGAACCGGTGTTATCAAATCACATTGGGCTTCCTGCTTGGCAATAGCGGCTAAAAAACCTGCTTTTACGTAGGCCGATTTGTCTACACCCGGTGGAACGCGGTGAATTAACAACTCAAGTAATACTTCTCTATCACTGTTTTGAGGTTGTTTAAGCCCTTCAATAATGTCAGACACCTGTTTTGCATCCAACGGTAAAGGCGGTAAACCCTCAGCAGCACGCTCTTCAACATGTTTTTGATATTCTTGCAGCACGAAAACGCTCCGAAGTTGAAACTAAGATGGGCGCTATTTTAACGCAAATTCACAAATCAAACTGAATCAAATCCAGAAACAGGGCCGAGTTCTGCTATAATTTCGGCCAATTTTCAGCTTATTTTTAATGGAGTTTTCATGGAATTAACTGCTCTTACTGCCATCTCACCGGTTGATGGCCGTTATGCCGATAAAACAAAGGCTTTGCGCCCCTATTTCAGTGAGTATGGTTTGCTGCGCGCCCGTGTTGAGGTCGAGTGCCGTTGGTTACATTTACTCGGCGCCAATGCTGATATTCATGAAGTCCCTAAATTAAGCGAAACAGCTGAACAATTTCTTAACGATTTAATGACTAACTTTTCGGTTGAGGATGCTGCTGAAATCAAGGCGATCGAGCGGGAAACCAACCATGATGTCAAAGCCGTTGAATACTTTATCAAACGTAAATTCAAACACAATGCCGAACTGGATGCCGTAAATGAGTTTGTGCATTTTGCCTGTACTTCAGAGGATATCAATAATACGGCCTATGGCATTATGCTTAAAAACGCCCGAGAACAGGTTATCCTGCCGGAAATGGACACGTTGATTGGCGCACTGAAGAAACTGGCTCTGGAGCAGGCTGAAACACCGATGATGTCACGTACTCATGGTCAACCGGCCTCTCCGACAACTCTGGGTAAAGAATTAGCGAATGTAGTAAAACGCCTGGAGCTGCAGCGTACCCATGTCGCTGCCGTATTGTTATACGGAAAAATGAACGGTGCGGTTGGTAACTACAATGCCCACTATGCGGCTTATCCAAATGTTGACTGGCCCATGATGGCGAATGCATTTGTCACTGGACTGGGACTGCGCTGGAACAAATACACCACTCAGATTGAACCGCATGATTATGTCGCCGAACTTTTCCAGGCGATGATTCGTTTTAATACCGTTTTAATTGATTTTTGCCGCGACGTATGGAGCTATATATCAATCGGCTATTTCAAACAACGAACCGTAAAAGGTGAAATTGGTTCTTCGACCATGCCGCATAAGGTTAATCCGATTGATTTTGAGAATGCTGAAGGCAACCTGGGTATAGCCAAT
>NZ_DCSO01000018.1:23550-30044 GCF_002325665.1 Methylophaga sp. UBA1464 | reverse complement strand
TTGGGTATAGCCAATGCAACCTTTGATCATATGGCCATGAAACTGCCTGTTTCACGCTGGCAGCGTGATCTGACGGATTCAACCGTTTTACGGAATATCGGTGTGGGTTTTGCCCACTCCTTGCTGGCTTACAGCTCGGCACTTAAAGGTATCAGCAAACTGGAAGCCGCCCCGGAAGTGATGGCAGCGGATTTGGATGCTAACTGGGAATTGCTGGCGGAACCAATTCAAACCGTTATGCGTCGATATGGCATTGTGAATCCTTATGAAAAACTCAAGGAATTAACCCGTGGACAGCGAGTTAATAAACAAATAATGCATGATTTTATCGATACACTTGAGTTACCAGATGCTGTGAAGTTTGCATTGAAAGACATGTCACCAGCGAGCTACATCGGTAATGCCATTGAACAGGCGAAAAACTGCTAAATGACTGAGCATTCCACTAATGACCATTCCAATCAAATCATCGTGTTTGATGGTAAACATGAGGCAGCTGCTGCTGCCCTCACATTGGTGGAATCGGCTCAACGGGAAATCTGTTTTTTGGGTAGTAATCTGGAAGCAGTATTACTTGATCAGCCAGCTGTAATCGAAGTCATCAAAAAACTTTGTATTAAAAGTGCACGCACCCGAATCCGCTTTTTAGTGGATGAAACGCAGAGCAGTATGACGAATTCTCATCGACTGTTGCCACTTATTTCCAGGCTGACCAGTTCGATCAGTCTGAATATCCTGTCAGAGAAGCACCAGCGTCCCAAAAATATCGTCATACTGGTGGATGATTCCAGCTATTTACGTTGTCTTAATAATCAACGTTATCTGGGACAGGCAAATTTGCACGATCCCCTGACGGTACGTGAACTCAAACAACAGTTTGAGGAATACTGGGATCACAGCACTGCCGATGTGACCACAAGGCGATTACACTTATGAAAATGTTCTGGTCGATATGTTTTATCTGTCTGGCATTGCCGGCTTTTGCCGATCAGATCAGAACGATTCAGCTGCAGCATCGTCTTGCAGCAGAAATATTACCGATGATTGAACCCATGATAGATAATTACACCACTATTAATGGGCACGATAATCTGTTGATTATAAAAAGTTCGTCACAGAGTTTTAATGAGATTGAACAACTGGTCAAGCAGCTGGATAGCAGAGTGCAAAGTCTGACTGTCACGGTGTTGCGAACCCAGCAACAAATTAACGATGAACGTTTTTCCAATGATCAGTTAAATATTGATTTAGAAAATCCTAAGAATTCATCGCTAGAGATAAATCGCTGGTCAACCAAAAACAGTCGTGAACGGGATCAGCAATATCAGGCGCGTGGTATTGCCGGACAGCCTATCGATATTCAAATGGGTCGTGCTGTTGCCGATAATCAGCAACAACTTATTTTTTATCCGCATGGTGGAATCGCTGTGCAGGAGTCGACTCAGTATATTCAGCTGGATAACGGCTTTCAGGCAAGAGTCAATATTCTCGGCAATCAACAAGCCCGGGTCGATATTTTCCCGTTGTTCTCTGAAATGCAACGTAATGGTGATATCACCTCAACCAGTCTGTTAACCACAGTAAATGGTCCGGTCAATCAATGGATATTGATCGGCCAGATTGGTGAACAGCAACGTCAGCAACAAAATGCAAAAACCTATCGCAGTCATCAAGATGAACAACAATGGCTGTATCTTAAAATCGAACTTAACTGAGTACTTTTCCGAAAAAATGGATATAAAAGAAGCGATTCAAACTCGTCGCTCGGTCAAACATTATGACCCGGCACATCAAATGACCGAAGCAGAAATAAACGAATTGATGGAACATGCCATCCTGTCACCCACTGCGTTTAATATTCAGCACTGGCGGTTTGTCCATGTACAGGACGCTGAAAAACGCCAACAGATTCTGGAAGCCGCCTGGGGACAGGCGCAGGTTGTAGACGCCTCTATGTTACTGGTGCTATGTGCCGATTTGAATGCATGGGAAAAACAACCTGAACGCTATTGGCAGCATGCGCCTGAAGCCGCACAGAAAGCCATTTTGCCTGCCATTGAGAATTACTACACCAATCATCATCAGGGCCAACGTGATGAATGCGTGCGTTCAGCCAGCATCGCGGCAATGAATATCATGTTAATGGCAAAGGGTATGGGTTATGACACTTGCCCGATGGATGGTTTTGATTTTGATAAAGTAGCCCGCATCATCAATCTGCCTCACGACCACATTATTGTGATGATGATTACGGTGGGCAAGAAACTGGAAGATGCACGCCCCCGAGCAGGACAATTACCGCTCGAGGAAGTGTTTTTTACCGATAGTTTTTAATCAGATCAGATAACCGGCGGGGGCACATCACACACATTATTGCGCCCGCTTCGTTTAGCCAGATACACCGCACGATCGACCCGTTGCAGAAAGCTGTCGACGCCCTCGCCGCGTACATAACGAGCCACCCCGAATGACATAGTTATCATCCCCAGTGGTTCATGGGTATCTTTTCGCTGAATACGTTTACTGGCAAGATCCTGACGTATCGTTTCAGCAAGGTTACGGGCATTTTGCATACTGGTATTTGGCAAAATAACAGCAAATTCCTCACCGCCATATCGCGCAACCAAATCACGCCCTTTCAAAGATTTCTTCATTAATTCAGCAATTACTCTTAACACTTGATCACCCACCAACTGACCATGTTTTTCGTTAATAACGCTGAACATGTCCACGTCAGTAAAAATGACAGAAACATCCATGCCATTCTGATCCGCATCCAGAGTCATTTTATTGATGAGCTCGTCGAAGTGCTTACGATTGGCTAAACCAGTCAAACTGTCGGTTATCGCTTCTCGTCGGGAATCACTTAATTCTTTCTTCAATGCAGCAACTTCGGTCATTGCACCGTTTAACTGCTCATTGAGTAATTCACCTGAAGAAACAGCCAACCGGGTTTCAATCAGTACTTCTTCGATAAGTGTATGTAGTTGCTGCCGGTTTAAATCCGGTTGCAGGCGACTCAGCATGCTTTGTAAATGACTGTTGCTACGATCTGTAGTGGTCACACCTGTGTAGACGTAATTCAACACCTGTTTAAGTAAACGCGCCAGCTCCTGGCGCATTTCAAACATCGCAGCACGATCCTTATCGTCATCAAAAAACTGCTCGTATAACAAATGGCTTTGTTGAGCAGTCAGTTTTCCTGTCATGCCGATTTCGTTATCTACAGCTTCGGTCAAAGCGAGATTGGTACCGGAAACATACTCAAACCATAGCGCATAATTTGCCGGCGTCGGAGCAATGTCAAATTGTTTCATTTTAGAGAGCGCTAATCGCATCCATTCTGCTGTTCGCTCATCATGCTCGCTGTATTTCATAATTACTCCGGCAAAGTCCGCATGCCTATTTTTTCTTCTTCCCTGCTATTTTCAATCGTAGCGCATTCAGTTTAATAAACCCTTCTGCATCTTTCTGATCATAGGCACCTGCATCATCTTCAAATGTAGCAATTGATTCATCAAACAGACTGTCTGTAGCAGATTGTCTACCCACTACTATTACATTCCCTTTATACAATTTGATTCTGACATCACCGTTCACGTTAGTCTGTGATGCATCTATCATTGTCTGCATCATCAGACGTTCCGGAGCCCACCAGTAACCGTTATAAATCATACTGGCATAACGAGGCATCAATTCATCCTTCAAGTGAGCAACTTCACGATCCAACGTCAGTGATTCGATGGCACGATGCGCTTTTAACATGACTGTGCCGGCAGGGGTTTCATAGCAACCGCGGGATTTCATACCGACATAACGATTTTCAACAATATCTAATCGTCCAACACCGTTTTCACCAGCAACCTTATTCAGATACGTCATCACTTGTGCAGGCGTCATACGCTCACCATTAATGGCAACGATGTCGCCTTTTTCATAGCTGAGTTCCAGATAAGTCGGTTTATCCGGTGCATTTTCAGGCGAAACAGACCAGCGCCACATGCTTTCTTCCGCTTCAGCCCATGGATCCTCAAGAATGCCGCCTTCATAGGAGATATGCAGCAAGTTGGCATCCATTGAGTAAGGTGATTTTTTACCTTGTTTCATTTCCACTGGAATACCATGCTTTTCGGCATAATCCAGCAGTTTTTGACGCGATAACAAATCCCATTCACGCCAAGGGGCGATGACTTTAATGTTTGGATTCAGGCCATAGGCACCCAATTCAAAACGTACCTGATCATTGCCTTTACCTGTGGCGCCGTGCGAGACCGCTTCGGCACCCGTTTGTGCCGCAATTTCAACCAGCCGTTTAGCAATTAACGGCCGGGCAATCGAAGTACCTAACAGGTATTCACCCTCATATATGGCATTGGCACGGAACATCGGGAACACATAATCACGGGCAAATTCTTCACGCAAATCTTCAATATAAATTTCTTTGATGCCCAGAGATTGCGCCTTGGCGCGCGCCGGCTCGACTTCTTCACCTTGACCAAGATCGGCTGTAAAGGTCACCACTTCACATTGATATTTATCCTGCAGCCATTTAAGAATAACGGAAGTATCCAGACCACCTGAATAGGCTAGAACGACTTTTTTGATGTCAGACATAAGTGGGGAAATCCTGTATCGAAGAATGTAAAAAAGAATGCGTTATTGTATCAAAATCCACGTAAAGCAAGCACTTCTCTTGCCGCCTGACGTTTATCTCCTTTGCAGCTGATAGTCCGCGGAGCATCAAGAAATTTCAATGTAAAGCCAAGTTCACGGTAGAGTTTTTTAATGTTATCTGTAGCCTGATTGGACAGCACTACAGGCCCATTGTGATTGGCCAGCCATTCGGCTAACCGAACTTGATCATCCCAGTCAAAACCCTGCTGGGAATATTGTCGAAAAGGTACATCGTAAGGTGGATCAGCATAAATGAAATCATTTGGCTTGATGTCGATCTGAGCAAAATCCGTATTGCTGAACTCCCATTTATTCAGCACCGATTGGTAAGATGCAAAGTCGCTGACATAATTAATCGTTTTATAACGTCCAAAAGGTACGTTATAACCGCCGCTTTTATTAAAACGGCATAAACCGTTATAACCAGTGCGATTCAGATAATAAAACAACTGAGCACGTTCGGCATCGGTATGTGCTGCAATATCATTGAACTGTTTACGGTACTGGTAATAAAGCTGCTCATCATTTGCCAGTGGTAAATCGATTGTCAAACCTTGCTGCAATTGTTGATAAAAATTGATCAGCGCCGGATTTAAATCATTCAGTAATGCCTTATCAGGATTTAGCCCTAACGCCACAGACAAGCCACCACAAAACGGTTCTACCAGACGATAATCAGGAAACTGTTTCCACAAATCGCGTAATCTGGGAATTAACCAGCGTTTACCACCAGCCCATTTCAATGGCGGTTTAAGCAAAGAAGCTTCTCTGGTCATAGCTGAATTGTCACCGATCGATTCCGCTGCATGAAAAGCAGTTCATTACTGATTGCTGAGTTGAGATTATCTATCCGTTCGGAAGCTTGATCGGCACCGAACGGATAGTCTGATATTACTTGGAATGCAATGTTTTGCGTGGCGGCATCAGATCGGTAATATTGCCCTCTGCCATTTCCGCTGCAAACGCAAAAGTCTCTGACAAAGTAGGATGCGGATGAATGCTCAAGCCAATATCTTCTGCATCAGCGCCCATTTCAAGCGCCAATACCGCCTCGGCGATTAACTCACCGGCATTTGGTCCAACAATACCGGCACCAAGTAAACGACCAGTTTCTTTGTCAAACAAGGCTTTGGTGAGTCCTTCATCACGATCCACGCTCAAGCTACGGCCACTGGCTGCCCAAGGAAACGCACCTTTAACATACTCGATGCCCTGCTTTTTAGCGTCATCTTCACTCAATCCCATCCAGGCAACTTCCGGATCGGTATAAGCCACAGAAGGAATCGTCATGGGATCAAAAGCCACTTTTTTACCGGCGATATGCTCTGCTGCCACTTTGCCTTCATGCGTCGCTTTATGCGCCAGCATAGGTTGGCCGACAATGTCACCAATTGCATAGATATGCGGCACATTGGTCTGCATCTGCTGATTGACTTCAATAAAGCCATAATCATCGACGTTCACACCAGCAGCTTCTGCATTAATCAATTTACCGTTGGGTGAACGGCCTACTGCCACCAGAATTTTGTCATACGTTTGCGGTTCCGGTGCTTTGTCACCTTCAAACGTGACTTTCAAGCCGGATTTAAGCGCATCAATTTTGCTGACTTTGGTTTTCAGATAAATCGCTTTGTACTGTTTCTGAATATGGTTATGCAACGGTTTGACCAGATCCTTATCCGCGCCGGGAATCAGACTGTCCTGTAATTCGACAACACTGATTTCAGAACCCAGAGCGTTGTATACCGTTGCCATTTCCAGACCGATAATACCGCCACCAATCACCAGCAGTTTTTTGGGAATATCTTCCAATTCCAATG
>NZ_DCSO01000018.1:23219-23445 GCF_002325665.1 Methylophaga sp. UBA1464 | reverse complement strand
GAATATCTTCCAATTCCAATGCATCGGTGGAATCCATCATCCGTGGATCATCATTGGGGAAGACAGGAATTTTCGTTACACGTGAGCCCGCAGCAATAATACAATTTTCAAAACTGATGGTTTTATCGCCACCTTCTGTCTTGACCTGCATTAAATTGGTACTGGAGAACTGTGCTTCACCATGTACCACAGTCACTTTACGTTGCTTGGCCAACGCTGATAATCC
>NZ_DCSO01000018.1:18642-23097 GCF_002325665.1 Methylophaga sp. UBA1464 | reverse complement strand
ATAGAGCTTTTGAAGGAATACAACCAACATTCAGACACACACCGCCAATACGTTGATGACGTTCAATCAATATCACCTGCTTGCCTAAGTCTGCTGCACGAAATGCCGCGGTATAACCGCCAGGACCAGAGCCCAGTACAACGACTTCGGCATGCATATCGGCATCGGTTGGGATGTCCTTTTTAGCAACCGGTGCTGCATTGGATTTTTCAGCAGGTTTTTCTGTTTCCGTGTCAGCAGGTTTAGCAGCTTCAGTTTTCGTTTCTGCCGCTTTATCTTCTGCGGCGGAATCTGCTTCGGTTTCCAGCGTCAGAATCACATCACCCTGAGCAACTTTATCACCCACTTTGACTTTCAATGACTTGATGACACCAGCATCAGAGCTAGGGATTTCCATTGCGGCTTTATCAGATTCCAGCGTGATAATGTCTTGATTCGCGGTGACTGACTCTCCTTCTGAAACCAGGATTTCAATAATTTCAACCGCATCAAAATCGCCGATATCCGGAACTTTGACTTCAATCAAACTCATAACAAGACCTTTCTGATATCCGATAACATCTGATTCAACATCACAGTGAATCGAGCACCTGCCGCACCATCAATCACCCGATGGTCGTATGAAATAGACAGTGGCAACATCAAACGAGGTTCANNCTCCTTGCCATTCCACACCGGTTTCATCTGGTGGCGACTCACCCCCAGAATAGCGACTTCAGGTGCATTGACAATCGGGGTAAAGAATTGACCGCCAATACCTCCCAGAGTGGAAATAGAAAAGGTCCCACCCTGTAAATCTTTCGCTGTTAAGGTTCCTTCACGCGCACGGACACTGATTTCACCCAGTTCACCGGCCAGTTCCAGGAAGCCTTTTTTATCGACATCCCGAATAACCGGAACCATCAAACCATTGGGTGTATCTACTGCTACACCGATGTTGTAATACTTTTTGTAAATCAGGCTTTGTTTATCTTCGCTTAACGAGGCGTTAAATTCCGGATACTGTCGCAGGCAGGCGACAACTGCTTTCATAATGAACACCAACGGCGTCAGACTGACACCCTTCTTGGCAGCCATTTCTTTATTTTCCTGACGGAATTCTTCCAGCTCAGTGATATCGGCTTCATCAAATTGCGTTACATGTGGAATATTCAACCAGCAAGCATGCAGATGTTTGCCGGAAATTTTCTTGATGCGTGACAGTTCTTTGCTTTCAATTTCACCGAACTGTTCAAAGTTGACTACAGGAACAGATGGGATTCCGGCACCGTCGGCTGCTTTTGGTGCTGGTGCATTCATGACCTGTTTAACAAAGTTTTGGACATCTTCTTTGGTAATACGGCCTTTTTGTCCACTACCGACAACCGCAGCCAAAGGCACACCTAATTCACGAGCAAACTGCCGTACTGAAGGTGATGCATGTGAAGGTTTTTTAGCTGAACCGGTATCCGGTGCATAAGGCAATGTTTCAGTTCTTTCTGGCTCAGGATTCGCTACTGTAGGTGTCGGTGCCGGTTTACTCTCAGCCGCAGCAGGTTTTTCTTTCTCTGCTGGTTTACTTTCTGCTGCTTTTTCAGCCGGCTTTTCGTTTTCTTCAGCGCCGGCATCAGAAGATTCAATCAAGGCAATAACTGAACCTTCACTGACCTTATCACCGACTTTGACTTTCATTTCCTTGATTGTACCGCTTAGCGATGATGGAATTTCCATCATCGCTTTATCGGATTCAATGGTGATCACTTCCTGATCAGCATTGATTGAATCACCTTCAGCAACTAATACTTCAATGATTTCAACGCTATCAAAATCACCAATGTCCGGGACTTTTAATTCGATTAAATCTGCCATGTTTTAAACCTTAACTGGATTCGTTGCGTCAGCATCAATTTTGTACTGCTTAATAGCTTTTGCAACCACATCGTATTTAACAGCACCTTCATCAGCCAATGCACTGAGGGTGGCGACAACCACGTGATATCGATCCACTTCGAAGAAGCTGCGCAATCTTTCACGGGTATCACTGCGACCAAAGCCATCGGTACCCAGTACAACATAACGCTGTTTGATCCAGGGACGTAATTGCTCGGCATACAGACGCATGTAATCTGTGGAAGCCACTACAACGCCCTCCTGGTCATCCAGGCATTGTGAAATATAGCTGGTTTTTTTCTCAGCAGTTGGATGCAGACGGTTATAACGATCCACATCCATACCATCCCGAACCAGTTCATTCACACTGGTCGCACTCCACACATTGGCAGAAACATTCCAGTCTTTTTCCAGCATTTCAGCAGCTGCTTCCACTTCACGGAGAATAGTGCCGCTACCGAGAAGCTGCGCTTTAATCTTGTGTTTGCCACCTGATTTAAGCTTATAGAGACCTTTGATAATGCCCTCTTCCACACCTTTTGGCATAGCAGGATGGGTATAGTTTTCATTCATCGCGGTGATGTAATAAAACACGCCTTCCTGTTGTTCATACATTCGGCGCATGCCTTCATGTACGATGATAGCCATTTCATAAGCATAGGTCGGATCATAGCTGATGCAGTTAGGAATGGTGTTTGCCAGAATCAGACTGTGTCCATCCTGATGCTGCAAACCTTCACCGTTCAGTGTTGTACGGCCTGCAGTACCACCGATCAGGAAACCTTTGGCCTGGATATCACCGGCCAACCAGCACAAATCACCTACACGCTGGAAACCAAACATCGAGTAATAGATATAGAACGGCACCATATTAACGTTGTAGTTTGAATACGCCGTGGCCGCAGAAACCCACTCGGACATTGAACCGGCTTCGTTAATACCTTCCTCCAGGATCTGGCCTTTGGTATCTTCGCGATACCACATGACTTTTCCGGAATCTTCGGGTTCGTACATCTGGCCGGAAGATGAATAAATACCGATAGAACGGAACAGACCTTCCATACCAAAGGTACGCGCTTCATCCGGCACGATTGGTACGATGTTTTTGCCGATTTTCTTATCACGAATTAATGCGGTAATTATTCGTACAAAGGCCATCGTAGTAGATAACTCACGATCCCCACTGTCTTTTAGTACTGCATCAAAAATGCTTAATGGCGGAAGTTCCAGTGCCGGAGCACTATGGCTGCGTTTAGGAATAAACCCACCCAGCTCTTTTCGACGTTCCAGCAGATATTTTTTCTCTTCACTGTCGTCATCCAGTTTGATGTATGGAATCTCTTCGATTTCATCATCTGGAATGGGGATATTGAAACGGTCACGGAAGCGTTTCATGTGCTCCAGTTCCATTTTCTTCTGCTGGTGAGTCGTGTTCTGACCTTCACCCGCCTGACCCAGTCCATACCCTTTAACGGTTTTCGCCAGGATAACAGTGGGTTGCCCCTGATGGTCCACTGCACGTTTATAAGCGGCATAAATCTTACGAGGATCGTGGCCGCCACGACTCAAGTGCCAGATATCCTCATCGGTCATATCTGAAACCATATCCAGCAGCTCAGGGTATTTACCAAAGAAATGCTTACGTACATAAGCACCATCTTTTGCTTTGTAATTCTGGTATTCGCCGTCGACGACTTCTTCCATGCGTTTCAGCAACAAGCCTTTGGTATCCCTTGCCAGTAATTGATCCCAACCACTGCCCCAGATAACTTTTAATACATTCCAGCCAGCACCACGGAATAAAGCTTCAAGTTCCTGGATTATTTTGCCATTACCACGAACCGGACCGTCAAGACGTTGCAGGTTGCAGTTGACAACAAAGATCAGATTATCGAGTTTTTCACGACCAGCCAGTGTAATAGCGCCTAAAGATTCCGGCTCATCCATCTCACCATCGCCCAGATACGCCCATACATGGCGACCTGATGTTTTGGCGATTTCGCGATGATGCATGTATTTCATGAATCGCGCTTGATAGATGGAAAGAATTGGACCAAGGCCCATTGAAACGGTGGGGAACTGCCAGTAATCTGGCATTAACCATGGATGCGGATAGGAAGACAACCCCTTACCATCGACTTCAAAGCGGAAATTATCCAATTGCTCTTCCGTCAGACGGCCTTCCAGGAAAGATCGAGCATAGATGCCCGGTGCAGAGTGACCCTGAACAAACACCATATCGGCGCCTTCTTCATGGTTATCACCTCTGTAGAAATGATTAAACCCTACATCATAAAGTGTTGCCGCAGATGAGAAGCTCGCAATATGTCCGCCGACAGCACCGGGTTTCATATTGGCCTTAACCACCATCGCCATTGCATTCCAACGGATATACGATCTGAGCTTATGCTCCATTGCCTGATCACCAGGAATGCGTTCCTGTTGATCCACCGGAATGGTATTTACGTATGCGGTATTAGCACTATAAGGCAGATTGACACCACTACGGCGGGCCTTATCAATGAGTTTTTCAATAATGTAATGGGCTTTTTCGTCACCGGCCGCTTCAAGCACAGACTCCAGAGG
>NZ_DCSO01000018.1:17766-18579 GCF_002325665.1 Methylophaga sp. UBA1464 | reverse complement strand
GACAGCACAGATTCCAGAGCGTCCAACCATTCTTGCGTTTCTTGTGGATCGTGATCGACAAAATCAGTCATATATACCTTCTTAAATCTCAACGCGATAAATTACAGCCGCACATTGTAACAGTTTTTGTTTAATTCACACTCAGATGCGAGGACAAAAGCCTGCTACAGCGCCATTCTGGCAAGAAAATCAAAACCTTGTGGAAAAATTAAATACTGAAAAAAAGCCGTAAAAGCCAATGAAATTGGCTTCAGGAACCTGCTACCTGATGACGCCGACGCTGGCTAAACACTCTGAAACCCAACAACAGGATAGCAATCAATAAATAAATTAACGGCTCGGTTTTATCTTGCTTGACCAGCATATAAAAATGCACACAAGAAAGCACGACAATCAGATAAATTAAGTAATGCAGTTTTTTCCAGCGACGCCCCCCTAACCTCTTTATCATCTTATCAGTAGACGTTATCGTTAATGGAATGAGCAGGATAAAGCTGATAAACCCGATGGTAATGAAGGGACGCTTGACAATATCCAGCCATATTTCATGCAGATCAAAAAACTGATCCAGTCCAAAATACAACAGCATATGCAGGCTGGCATAAAAGAACGCAAACAAACCCAACATGCGGCGAAATCGGATAAATTCATTGATTCCTGTGAGCTTGCGTAAAGGTGATATGAATAATGTCACCATAATAAACCGTAATGCCCATACGCCTGTATCACGGGTAATGGCTTCAATGGGGTTAGCTCCCAATTGATCCGATATCAGTGCATAGCTCAGCCAGAATAAAGGTAGTAATGAGATAC
>NZ_DCSO01000018.1:4093-17704 GCF_002325665.1 Methylophaga sp. UBA1464 | reverse complement strand
AGTAATGAGATACTGAAAACCAGTATTTTCAGCCCGGCAACATGCTTTCTCATTAGAAATAGCGTTTCAGATCCATGCCGTTGTACAACGCTGCGACTTCTTCACCATAACCGTTAAACATAAGCGTTTCACGTTTGAGGAATTCGCCAATACGTCTTTCGCGACGTTGACTCCAGCGTGGATGGTTTACATCCGGGTTCACATTGGAATAAAAACCGTATTCACCTGCATTAGCCTGCACCCAGGCCGTTAACGGCATTTCTTCTACAAAGCGAATTCGTACAATCGATTTGATACTTTTAAAACCATATTTCCAGGGCACGACCAGACGAATCGGTGCACCATTCTGACCAGGCATTTCCCGGCCATATAACCCCACGGCAAGTAATGTCAACGGATGCATTGCCTCATCAATTCGCAAGCCTTCAAGGTAGGGCCAGTTTAAAACCCGGCGACGCTGACCCGGCATTTGCTCGGGATCATACAATGTCGTAAATTCAACAAATTTGGCTTTGGAGTTGGGTTGTGCCTGTTTTAAAAGCTCCGCTAATGGAAATCCCACCCAGGGAATGACCATCGACCAGCCTTCCACACAACGTAGACGATAAATCCGTTCTTCCAGGCTTTGCGCTTGAATCAGTTCGTTATAGTCATATTTTCCCGGCTTGTCGCATTCACCATCAATCGTCACTATCCAAGGCTCACTGCGATCCGGAAAATCAGCGGCTAACGCCGATGGTGATTCTTTATCGGTGCCAAATTCATAAAAATTATTGTATGTCGTAATGGATTCATAGGTGGTGAGCTTTTCATCAGTAGAAAAACTACTTTTTCCGAGATTGTCAAAAGATTCACCTGTCGGCGCTTTTGCTGCAAAACTTAGCGGCATGGCGCTTGCTGCTGCCAATCCGGCTGCACCATTGATAAATTGTCGGCGATTCAGATAGACCTTATAGTCAGTGACTTCAGATTCAGGAATATCCCAGGAATGTTTTTTACGAATCCACATGATTCACCTCATTGGGTTTAAAGCGTTTGGCCAACCAGTAATCCACACTGATATATCGACCAGCCCCGATAAAAAATAATGTCAGCAACATAACAAAGTACGTTGCAGCAAACTCGATACCATTATTGAGTACAACCAGACTGCCATGTTCCGTCAGCCAGCTATAATTTCCATGTTCCTGCAGGATAGATTTCGCACGATCTAACCGTTCGATTGCCGCCGGAGCATTTTCCGCAGCAAAGGCACTCATCGGATCGTGAATCGCCTGCCAGCCGTTCTTCCAATGCACACTGAAAGCCGCAACCAGCATCGTTATCATTAACGGAATACTGACCCAGCGCACTGCCAGACCCAGTAATAACAGAATGGCACCAAAATATTCAGCCCCCCAGGCCAGATAGGCCATCAGTTCAGGAAACGGTAAACCCAGGCCCCAATCCGGATTGGCAAACCAGTCAATGGTATTCTGTAAAGAACTGTCAGGATTAAAGGGGTTCCATTTGTTATTGGCAGCTACCCAGAATACCGGTATCAAGTAAGCTCTCAATAACAAGGGTGCCAGAAAATCTACGTTTCGAGTGGTATTCAATAAATGCTGTAGACTAGCGATGAATTTAACCATTTTTATAACCTCTCAGAGGAAAACAGGGGCTTAACGCCCCTGCTATTTTGGTTAATCACGATAAATTGAATCAGTTACCACCACATTTACCTTCACCGCATTTACCTTCTTTATCCTTTTTGCTGTCTTCACCACATTTGGCTTCGCCGCATTTTCCTTCTTTATCTTTTTTGCTGTCTTCACCGCATTTTGCTTCACCACATTTACCTTCTTCGTGATGTTTTGCTAACTGCATGTAACCATTGGTTAATTCAGAAGATTGGAATGGGTTGCTATCAGCCGCAGCCATTGGTGATAAAGCCAGCCCCGCAGTCATTGCTGCACTGGCAGCCAATGCAATAGAGGTTTTTTTGTTCATAGCCATGTCTTAAATTCCTTATGTTTTAAATCACATCATCAGCCCGTCTCTATAGCCCGGGCTTGTTAGCATAGACTGACGAGTAAAACGTTTGTTACAAACTAAAGTAAAATTTTTCTCAATCGATGAATTTTGTAAAGATAAATCCAGTAAACATGTCTAAACTCAGATAAATATCCTATACGAGCAGCTAAGCATGTTTTTATTTATGTATCTAACAACATGACGGAGAAGTTTGACCAGAAAGACTTTGGCGATGATGCAGCGTTAATTAAAGGCATGCTGGCCGGTGACTCAACGGCATTTGAAATAGCGGTAGCGTTGTACCATCCCAAAATGGTGATGATCGCCAAAGCTATCATTGGTGAAGCCTTTGCTGAAGAAATCGCTCAGGATGCGTGGATTTCGGCTATCGGCTCACTGGCAGATTTTGGGGGGCGAAGCAGTTTGTATACCTGGCTGGTGCAAATTACAGCAAATGCTGCCAAAACCAGGTTACGCCGGGAANNCGGGAAAAACGCCAGGTGTCATTAGATGAAAACTGGCAACAGCTTGATACAGATGACCGTTTTAATCATAAAGATCACTGGCGAGAGCAAGTTTCACAATGGGATATTGATACCCCTGAAGCAATCATTGCCAATCATCAGCTCAAGGAAATCATTCAGCAAACCTTTGCCCAACTGCCGCCACAGCAACAAGCGGTATTAACTATGTATGATCTGGAAGGTGAGTCAATGCAGGAAATCTGTAACATTCTGAATATCTCTGCGTCCAATGCAAGAGTGTTATTGCATCGTGCACGCTCTGCGATACAGCAAAAAATCCATCAATATCAGGAAAATAGTTAATATGCTTAAATGCCGTGACATCGAAGCAATGGCCAGTGATTATCTGGATAAAGATTTGTCATTTCAGCAACGCATGGCATTCAAGTTACATTTGTTTCTTTGCCATAACTGCCGAAACCATGTACGTCAGTTAAAAACCACCATACTCAGTATCCGACAATTGCCAGCAACCCATGCGGTGATTGTTGACGACAAAATGAAAGCTATGGCCAAACATCTTCAGGAAAACGCCAGCAAACAATAAATGTCTGCTGGCACTGAATAATCTCTATTTCTGATACTTTTGTTTCCACTCGTCATAAGACATGCCATAGACATGTTCACGGGCAGCATCATAATCCATTTCCACGCCCTTTTCTTCTGCCGCGGCCAGATACCATTTAGACAGGCAATTACGGCAAAAACCTGCCAGATTCATTAAATCAATATTCTGTACGTCAGTACGTTCCTGTAAATGTGCAACCAATCTGCGAAATGCCGCAGCTTCCAGTTCAGTTTGTGTTTGTTTGTCCATCTTCATCCTCTTCATATAAAAAACAATTAACCTGATGGCCATTTTCCAGCACCGTAGTGGATGGATACTGATCATGGCAAATTGGCATCACCTGCTGACAGCGTTGATGGAAATGACACCCTGCAGGTGGATTGGCGGGCGAAGGTAATTCGCCCCTGACCGCAACCTGCAGATGTTGCTTATTCAAATCCGGTACAGCGGCTAATAAAGCCTGTGTATAGGGATGTTTAGGCGAATCCAGCACTTGCTTGCGAGTACCCTGTTCGACAATTCTGCCCAGATACATTACAGCCACCCGATGCGCCAGATAATCCACTACACCGATATTATGCGTAATAAATAAAAACGACAGCCCAAACTCATGTTGAATATCACGCAGTAAATTCAGAATTTGCGCCTGCACTGAGACATCCAGCGCACTGGTAGGCTCATCACAGATAATGACTTCAGGTTCAGTCGCCAGCGCACGAGCAATACAAATCCGTTGACGTTGTCCCCCGGAAAATTCATGGGGGTAACGATGTCGGATATCCGCACGCAGGCCGACACGTTCAAGTAATGAATCAACATATTCAGATCTGGCATCAGGATCTTTTCGAAACCTCGACCTGTCTATCGCTTCTTCAATAATCTGCTCAACGGTCATCCTTGGATTCATTGATGAAAATGGATCCTGAAAAATGATCTGCAACTGACCCCGGTAAGGTTTTAATTCACGTTGAGATAGCCGGTTTAGCACTTTCCCCTGAAAACTCACTTCACCAGCAGTCACCTTAACCAGCTGTAAAATGCCTTTACCCACCGTGGTCTTGCCGCAGCCGGATTCGCCCACCAGTGCCAGCGTTTCAGCATTATGTAATGTCAGGTTGACACCATCCACCGCTTTAACGTGACCCACCGTGCGCTGCAAAATACCTTTGCGAATGGGGAAATGAATTTTTAATCCCCTGACATCAAGCGCATGCACCTGTGAGGGAACCACATCTGATAGGTGTGAAGCATGTAATGGTTTGATTGCTTCAGCTCGTGAAGAAACTATCGCAGAGTCATATAAATGACAACGGACACCTGTTTGTTCCGTTTCAATCCATCGTGGCTCATGCTGATGACAATGCTCCCAGGCATGATCACAACGCTCAGCAAACCGGCAGCCAACAAAATTCTGATTTAACGGCGGGACATTGCCTTTAATCACTGTTAAACGTTGTTCACGTTTTTGTTCACCGGGCAAAGCTTCAAAGAGTTTTTGTGAATACGGGTGTTGGGGATGTTCAAAAAATGTCTGTCTGTCTGTCTGTTCTACAATTTGTCCGGCATACATCACAGCAATGTGATCCGCCATCTGGGCTGCCACACCAAGATCATGCGTTATAAGTAAAATCGCCATCCCGGTATCACGCTGAATCTGTTTAAGTAAATCCAGTATCTGTGCCTGAATGGTGACGTCCAATGCTGTGGTGGGCTCATCCGCAATCAATAACTCCGGCTCACCGGCTAATGCCATGGCGATCATCACACGCTGCTTCATGCCACCAGACATTTGATGTGGGTATTCTTTAAGGCGTCGCAGAGGATCAGGTATACCAACAGAATCCAGTAAGTTCACACTGCGCTGCTGTATATCCTGTGGCGATAATTTGAAATGCCAGCGCAATGTTTCACCGATCTGCTGCCCAATGGTCAATACTGGATTCAGAGAACTTTGTGGTTCCTGAAAGATCATAGCGACCCGTCTGCCCCGAACCGACTCCATTTCTGCTTCGGAAAGTTTGAGCAGATCCTGACCATTTAAATTGATTTCACCTGCCACAATCTGACTGGCTGGGTAAGGATTCAACCTCAACAGGGACAATGCACTGATGGATTTACCACAGCCTGATTCGCCGAGTAAGGCAAAGGTCTCGCCTTGCTGGAGGGTAAAATCGATACCATCAACCGCTTTAAAAGGCTGATCTTTACTGGCAAACCAGGTTTTGAGACCTTTAACCTCCAATAATGCCGTCGAACTCATCGTGCCCTCTGCATTCTTGGATCAAAGGCATCGCGTACCACATCGGCAAATAAGTTAGCGGCCAGTACCAACATGAACATCGAGATAAATGCTGCAGTTAAAGACCACCAGACCACCGGTTCACGGCCCATTTCAAGTCGTGCACTGTTAATCATATTGCCCCAACTGATCATTGATGGGTCAACGCCGACCCCGACATACGACAACACAGCTTCAGCCAGCACCAGTCCACTGAAGTCCAGCACCACAGTAATCAAAACGATATGCATCAGGTTTGGCAGGATATGGCGATGCAGGATATTCAGATTACTTACCCCTAATGATCGGGCAGCCAATACATATTCGGCTTCGCGTAATTTGAGTGTTTCACCCCGCAGGATACGGCACAGGCCTGTCCAACTTGTGACACCAAGTATCAAACACAAAAACAGCAAACGGATATCTGCCCTTTCGGCAATGGTGGCAAAGTTTTCTGGATGCGTATTCATATACACCTGCAACATTAATACTGCAGCTGCGATTAATAACACGCCGGGAATAGAGTTTAAGGTAGTGTAAATATACTGAATAACGTCGTCAACCCAGCCTTTGAAATAACCCGCGCTGATACCCAGGAAAATAGCCAGCGGTAACATTATCAGTGTAGTCAACGTGCCAATCGCCAGCCCTGTTCTGATGCTTTTCAGCGCCTGATACAGGACACTTTGCCCGACTTTATCCGTGCCAAACACATGGTAATACTGGCTCAGCATTATCAATGTAATGCTTAACCAGCTCAGCAGAAAAATCATCAGATAAAAGGTGCGGATCGGATAATCGGACTCTCCGCGCAGCAGCCGTTTGAGCTTAGCAAAAGCGGGATGCCGGTAACGTATCTTCCAATACAGAATATAAAAAACGATCAGCAGCGCTGTGAAGATGACAGCTGTATACGTGCTTTTCGCCACAATCCTGCTGACATCAGCCCATTTTTCTGTTTCAGTTGCCAGGTGTTGGGCGGAATGCTGTAAGCGTGGATAGTTGTATTCCAACTGCCCGCCCTGCACGACTTGCATTTCCTTGACAAATAAATGGGTTGCAAACGGCGCAGAATAAGTTTTTTCAACCTGAGTACGGATGGGCGTTATCAGCCAGTCCAGTACACTAAGCACTTCAGTTGAATAATGTTGCTGTGTATTGCTCTCAGACGCTAATGCCGTTCGAAAATGCAATGAATCGAGAAAACCGATACTGACATAACTCAATAGGATAATGATGGAAATGACACCGCGTTTACGCTGCATCACCATAATCCAGGGAGCACGTAAATGCGGTTTACTACGCAGGTAGAATATCCCAGCCGTTATAACAGTCAGCAGAATGAAAATCAGAATGTCGGTCCACAAAAATACCGGCAGAAAGGGCATGGCTGTCCTTAGGTTGATTTTCTGAGGCTGGAAATATCCACTTTAAGTGCTTTCGGTAACGAGAAAGCAATATTTTCAATCTGGCCGGTATCTTCAGTAACCGCCTCAACGCCCAGCATTTTGAGTTTATCAACCACAGCCTGGACCAATGATTCAGGCGCAGATGCACCGGCAGTCAAACCAATATTCTGTTTGTCTTTCAACCAATCCAGACGTATTTCATCAGCATTATCGATAAGATAAGACTCTGTACCAAGTTTATTAGCTAACTCTTTGAGTCTATTGGAGTTTGAACTATTGATTGAGCCAACCACCAGTACCAGATCACAATTTTCAGCCAAACGTTTTACGGCATCCTGACGATTCTGTGTGGCATAACAAATATCATCTTTACCTGGGCCAATGATGTTTGGAAAACGCTCTCGCAACGCATCGATGACCAGCTTGGTATCATCCACAGACAAGGTGGTTTGGGTTACAAATGACAGATTATTGGGATCATTGACTTTTAATTTCGCCACATCTTCCGGTGACTCGACCAGATACATTGCTGTGGGATCAGCCGTATATTGTCCCATCGTGCCTTCCACTTCGGGATGCCCGGCATGCCCAATCAGAATGCATTCACGAGCCACTTTTTCATGTTTGGCGACCTCAAGGTGTACTTTAGTCACCAAAGGACAGGTCGCATCAAATACTTTCAGACCACGCTGTTTACCCTCTTCCTGCACCGCTTTGGAAACACCATGCGCACTGAAGATTAATGTGCTGTTATCGGGTACATCAGACAATTCTTCAATGAAAATCGCGCCTTTATTACGCAAGTCTTCAACGACTGTTCGGTTATGCACCACTTCATGACGTACATAGATCGGCGCACCAAATAGCTCCAAAGCACGCTCTACAATCTCAATAGCGCGATCCACTCCAGCACAAAACCCCCGAGGATTGGCTAAAACCAGTTTTGCCATTTACAACACTGCCTTTGGATAAGAACCTAATACACGAAAAACTGAGGATTCCGACTCCAGTTCCTGTAACGCACTGGCAACTACGGGATCCTGACAATGGCCGTCAATGTCGATAAAAAACACATATTCCCAGATACCTTTCCGTGAAGGTCTGGACTCAATACGACTCATACTAATACCTTTGTCAGCCAAAGGTTTGAGTAAGTTTTGTAACGCACCCGGTTTATTTTTTGTCGAAACCAGTAACGCTGTTTTATCCACGCCTGATGGGCCGACATCCTGATTACCGATCACCAGAAAGCGGGTGGTATTCCCTGCTTCATCTTCAATGTTACTGGCCAGCACTTGCAAGCCATAAATTTCAGCGGCCGTACTTGCAGCAATTGCAGCGCAATCCTCACCCATTTCAGCAACACGTTTCGCCGCCTCGGAGTTGCTGTCCAGTGGAATCAGTTCCACTTGGGGAAGTTGATCACCCAACCATTGCCGGCATTGTGCCAAGGCCTGAGGATGAGCATAAACCTTTTTTATATCAGATAATTGCGATGCATTGCTCAATAAGTAATGATGAATACGCAAGGTCACTTCACCGTTGATTTTCAGTGGCGAACTGGCGAATCTGTCAAGCGTATGGTTGACCATGCCTTCTGTGGAGTTTTCAACCGGTACGACCCCATAACAAGCGTATTCTGTTTCAACGGCCCGAAATACATTGGCAATGGTGCTGACCGGATGTAACTCAGCGGAACCACCAAAATGTTTTAACGCTGCGGCCTGGGTAAACGAACCTTCAGGGCCTAGGTAAGCCACTTTTAAGGTTTTTTCTGCTGCCAGACAGGCGGACATAATTTCACGAAACAATCTGGCCATTTCTTTATCTGATAACGGGCCGGTATTGCGTTCCATTACCTGTCGCAAAATCATCGCTTCGCGCTCAGGCCGATAAAAATCGGTTTGCTCGCCGGACTGCTGTTTTATTTCGGCAACCTGATGCGCTAAAGCCGTACGTTCGTTTAATAAATCCTGTAACTGCCTGTCGACTTTATCAATCTGTTCACGAACGGCTTGAAGGGCTTTTTTTTCGGACATGGTTAACCAAACCTGCGCTCAAATTCAGACATAAACCAGATGAGTTTATCAACACCGGCTTCAGGCATAGCATTGTATATGCTGGCTCGCATTCCACCCAAATCCCGATGTCCCTTAAGCGTTAATAAGCCTTCTTTGGCTGCATCTGCCAGAAATTGTTTATCCAGATCACTGTTGGCCAGCGTAAACGGAATATTCATCCATGAGCGATAGCGTATATCCACTGGATTGGCATAAAAATCACTGCCATCAATAGCCGCATACAATTTGGCCGCTTTACGCTGATTGATTTCAGCCATGCCCTGTAAACCACCCTGCTGTTTCAGCCACTGAAACACCAAACCAGCAAGATACCAGCTGTAAGTAGCCGGGGTGTTATACATTGAGCCATTGTCCGCATGAATTTTGTAGTCAAACATCGTCGGTGTACCCGGCAAAGTTTTACCAATCAAATCCTTACGCACAATGACAATACACAAACCGGCCGGACCGATATTTTTCTGTGCACCAGCGTAAATCAGCCCAAAACGATTGACATCAACCGGACGTGACAGAATGGTTGATGACATATCAGCAATTAAAGGGGTATCCCCTACTTCCGGAATGTCAGCAAATTCCAGCCCATGAATAGTTTCATTGGGCGTGTAATGCACGTAAGCCGCATTATCAGACAACTGCCACTCTGTTTCATCGGGAATGGTTCGATAATGCGATGGCTTGGCATCAGCGACCACATTCACTTTAGTATAGCGGCCTGCTTCAGCAATGGCTTTTTCTGACCATGCCCCGGTATTAAAATAATCTGCATGGCTTTTACCATTAAGCAGATTCATCGGAATCATCGAAAACTGGCTTGATGCTCCGCCTTGCAAAAACAGCACCGCATACTCGTCTGAAATTCCCATCAAATCACGTAAATCAGCTTCGGCTTGTTCTGCGATAGAAGTATATTCCGGCCCCCGGTGACTCATTTCCATCACCGACATGCCTGTGCCATGCCAGTCCAGCATTTCCTGCTGGGCAATCAGCATCACTTCGTCCGGCAACATCGCTGGGCCGGCACTAAAATTATAGGCTCTCAAAGTGCTTATTCTTCCGTTAAGTCGTCAGTATGTGGCAGGTCATCCAGATCAAGATCTTCATCTTCGTCTTCGATAACACGTTCCAGACCCACCAGTTTTTCATCATTACTGAGATTAATCAGGCGAACACCCTGCGTGTTACGACCCACCAGAGAAACATGTTTAACCGGGGTACGAACCAGCGTACCGCCATTGGTAATCAACATGATCTGGTCTTCTTCACAGACTTGCACTGCACCCACCACCTGACCGTTACGGGCAGAGGTCTGAATCGAGATAATGCCCTGACCACCACGACCCTGGACACGGTATTCTTCCAGGTTAGTACGTTTACCGTAACCGAATTCGGTTGCGGTCAGAATGGCACCTTCCTGCTGGGCAATAATCAGTGAAATAATCTGTTCCCCATCGGCCAGACGCATGCCACGAACACCGCGAGAAACACGGCCCATGGAACGCACATCGGTTTCAGGGAAACGAATAACCTTGCCGTTGCTGCTGAACAGCATGACGTCAGATTCACCACCGGTTAATGCCACTCCAACCAGCCGGTCATCATCTTTCAGATCCACGGCGATAATACCGTTAGCTCTTGGGCGTGAATAATCGACTAATGGGGTTTTCTTGACGGTACCGCTCGCCGTTGCCATAAAGATAAACTTATCTGCTTCAAACTCACGGATTGGCAATACCGCATTAATACGTTCGCCTTCATCCAGTGGTAACAGGTTCACAATCGGCTTACCACGGGCTGTACGACCGCCTTGCGGCAATTCGTAGACTTTCTTCCAGTAAACCTTACCGGCACTGGAGAAGCACAATAAGGTGTCATGGGTATTGGCAATAAACAGATGTTCAATGAAATCTTCATCTTTCATTGAGGTCGCTGCTTTGCCTTTTCCGCCTCGACGTTGTGCCTGATAGGTATCCAGCTGCTGCGTTTTGGCATAACCGGCATGCGATAAGGTCACCACCATTTCTTCTTCGGTGATCAGATCTTCCAGCGTCAAATCCAGATGGGTATCCAGAATTTCGGTACGACGGTTATCACCATATTCTTCGTTAATGGCCACTAATTCCTGACGAATAACAGCCATCAGATTATCCGGGTCACTCAGAATCGCCAGCAGCACACGGATTTGATCCAGAACCTCACGGTATTCCTGCAGGATTTTGTCCTGTTCCAGCCCCGTCAATCTGTGCAAACGCATATCCAGAATGGCTTGCGCCTGAACCGGTGATAAATAATATTGGCCATCAACCAGACCGAACTCAGCGGCCAAATCTTCCGGACGTGAAGCCTGTGCACCAGCGGCACCCAGCATTTCCAGAATCATTTCACTTCGCCAACCCTGGGATAACAGGGCTTCTCTGGCTTCAGACGGGCTTGGTGACGCTTTGATCAGCTCAATAACTTCATCGATATTGGCAAGTGCGGTTGCCAGACCTTCCAAAATATGTGCACGGTCACGGGCTTTACGCAGTTCATAAATCGAACGACGCGTGACGACTTCACGGCGATGACGGATAAAGGCTTCAAGAATCGGTTTCAGGCCCAGTGTGCGTGGCTGACCATCAACGATTGCCACCATATTGATACCAAACACCGTTTGTAACTGGGTTTGCTGGTAAAGATTGTTCAGAATAACTTCAGGAACATCACCACGTTTAATGACGACCACCATCCGCATGCCATCTTTATCAGACTCATCACGCAGTGCGGAAATACCTTCAATTTTTTTCTCTTTGACCAGTTCGGCGATTTTTTCCAGCAAGCGGGCTTTGTTTACCTGATAAGGCAGCTCGTGAACGATGATGCTTTGCTGGCCCGTCGCTTCATTGGTTTCGATCTCAGCGCGGGCACGCATATAAACACGGCCTCGACCGGTTTCATAGGCTTCGGCAATGCCGTTGGCACCATTGATAATACCGGCGGTTGGAAAATCCGGGCCCGGTACATACTGCATTAACTCACGGGTAGTGACACCCGGCTCATCAATAATCGCAATACAGGCATTGAGAATTTCAGTCAGATTATGCGGCGGGATATTGGTTGCCATACCCACGGCAATACCGGATGAGCCGTTAACTAATAACGCCGGAAAACGGGTTGGCAGGACAGCCGGCTCAGATTCGGATTCATCATAGTTGGGAATGAAATCGACCGTTTCCTTGTCCAGATCGGCCAGCATTTCGTGGGCGATTTTCGCCATGCGTACTTCGGTATAACGCATTGCGGCAGGAGGATCACCATCGACCGAACCGAAGTTACCCTGACCATCAACCAACATGTAGCGCATCGAAAATGGCTGAGCCATTCGCACCATGGTGTCATATACCGCTGTATCACCATGTGGGTGATATTTACCGATAACGTCACCGACAATACGAGCAGATTTTTTGTATGGGCTGTTCCAGCTGTTTCCTAATTCACGCATGGCGTACAAGACGCGACGGTGAACAGGTTTCAGGCCGTCCCGGACATCCGGTAAGGCGCGACCTACGATAACGCTCATAGCGTAATCGAGGTAGGACTGTTTCATTTCATCTTCGATACTGATCGAGTCCAGTTCCAGAGCAATCTCAGACATTTAATATTCTTCCAAAATGAACAAAAGCAAGCCTAGCTTGTTGAAGTTTCAGGCAAAAAACTCTGCTGAGAAAACCTAAACAGGCGCCAAGCATATCAAAGCAGTAATCCTACCACTCTGAGCGATTTCCTGCACGATTATAAGTTACTGCTAGGGTGTACCAGCTTTATCAAAATAATCGCTCAAATCCTGCTCCAAAGTCGCGAGAATTTCTTCCAGCGCATTTTGCCAGCCAGTTACAACGGTTTGCGGGCTTGTTTTATCAATGGATGCATCAACACGAAAACCGGTTTGAAACAGCATTTTGCTGCGATCAGCATCGCCTGGACTCATAAAAAACTGCATTTCTAAAACTGCTTGCGGCGGATACTCGGCACGATCATCACCATAAAGTTTGGTCACGGCGGCTTCCAGTACCAAATCTGCTGGTTGCGAATCATCGGTAATTACATCGCTGAATAAACCACTTTTGGATAACCATCGCTGCAATTGAGAAGTAAACATCACCTGTGGATCGGTGAGTAATAAATGGCCTGCTTGCGGTTGGTATTCATTTTCGCCAACACGAAATACAATATTTTCTGTCCGGTAATGTGGCGCAATGCGGATGGGCTTTATGCGTAAAACACGACCCTGGGCAAACTGAGCGGCCACATTGCCGCGATCGACATCGACTATATAAAAGCGTGGCTCAATATTTTCCGCTTTCTTGTCTGAACCTCCGAAACCGAAACAACCTGTTAAAAAGCTGAACAGAATAATAACCAGCACTCTCTGCCATCTGTTACTCACGAAATGTTGTACTCCTGAAAAAATTTCTGGGAAATTGCATTACAGATCTTGTAATTGGTGTCGTTATAATACTGGTGGTGACTATCCCTTCTCAAATAATTTAGGCGTCAGATGGACGAGATAAAAACCAAGATCCGTGATATTGCAGATTTTCCCGAACCCGGCGTTTTATTTAAAGACATCACTCCACTTATGCAATCCCCTGTCTTACTGCGACAGGCCGTCGAATTACTGATTGCCCCCTATCGAAATTCCGGTATTACCGCCGTCGCAGGTATGGAAGCACGGGGCTTTATTTTTGGATCACTGGCCGCC
>NZ_DCSO01000018.1:0-3932 GCF_002325665.1 Methylophaga sp. UBA1464 | reverse complement strand
AAGGTCGAATACCAATTGGAATATGGTGAAAACAGCCTGGAAATTCACGCTGATGCCGTGGCTGAAAATGGCAATATTTTAATCGTTGATGATGTACTGGCGACCGGCGTCACGGCCAAAGCAAGCTGTGAATTAATCCAGCTACTGGGTGGTAATGTGGTTGGCTGTGCATTTCTGATGGAAATCACTGCCCTGAATGGTCGTTCCCTGTTAACCGATTTTAATGTTCATAGCGTAATTCAATACTGATGAAATTTTTACTTTTTTTGCTGTTCGCTTCACCCGCTATCGCTAATACTGTTTTTCAATCGGCGGTTCATCAAGCCAAATGGGAAACTGAAGCATCAGCATTGGCCTGTGCCTTACACCATGACGTGACCGATTATGGGCATGTCAGTTTTCATCGACACAATGGCGAGGCCATCAAATTAACCATTACCACACAAGACCACCCGGCTGCACATAACA
Organism: Methylophaga sp. UBA1464; assembly: GCF_002325665.1. Taxonomy (NCBI): domain Bacteria; kingdom Pseudomonadati; phylum Pseudomonadota; class Gammaproteobacteria; order Thiotrichales; family Piscirickettsiaceae; genus Methylophaga; species Methylophaga sp. UBA1464. The sequence continues at coordinate 3,464 of NZ_DCSO01000018.1, read as the reverse complement.
CTGTCGATTTAGTCATTACCAATACCCCGTGGCAAAGCGAAGACGTTAGTCAAAAACTGCTGACCTTGCCGGTAACTTACGGACAGCGTGAGTTTGTTATTGAAGGTAATGCGGCCAGAAAAGCCTTGTCGGCATTACAATTGGGTCAGTTTGTGCAATTGCAGTATGCCACGCAAGGCAACACCCAACCGGTCAGTATTATTCTGTCCAATGTTCAGTTCGTGCCGGCCATGCGTGAATTTCAGACCTGTTCAGATCAGATGCACCCCGACAGCTTTACTGATCTGCAATATTTCAATGTTTATTTTGAATCCGAAAAAGCGATTCTTGATAATAAAGCTTCCGGACAAATGCAACGACTGGCTGACTATCTCAAAATTGACGACAGCATCAAACGTATCATTATCGAATCTCATACCGACAGCTTTGGTCGACGTGAACTCAATACTGAGTTATCCGAACAACGGGCTCAAATTGTGAAAAGCTTTTTAATCGAACAGGCTGAGGTTGATGAAGGGATTATCGAAACGCACTCCTATCGTGATACCAAACCCATCGCTAATAACAAAACACCCGCAGGACGCGCACAGAATCGTCGTTCTGAAATACGGCTGATTCGTTAAATACCTATTCCCACAAAGCCAGCAATTCACGGGTCACCTGTTGATAATCAGATGCTTTGGTAATCGCTGAAATCATCGCCACTGAACCCACACCAGTTTTATGCAATTCACTGGCACGCGGCGGATCAATCCCACCAATGGCAACCAGTGGCGTATGTCCATCTAATAAGCGTATCCATTCTGCTAACCGATCAAACCCTTGCGGTTGCCACGGCATCTGTTTGCTGTCGGTTTCAAAAATGGGGCCCAAAGCAATATAGCTGGGATTTACTGCTAATGCTCTGGCCAGTTCCCAATATGAATGGGTTGAAATCCCCAGCCGCAATCCGGCCTGTTCAATTTCCAGCAAATCAGCATCATGCAAATCTTCCTGCCCCAGATGCACACCGTAAGCGCCATTATCGATCGCCATACGCCAGTGATCATTCACAAAAAACTGAATTTCACCATGCTGCTCGGCGATATCCACCGCACTGGCAATCTCTGCATTAAGAAAAGCGCTATCTGATTGTTTTAATCGTAATTGGAGGGTCTTGATACCAATGGTTAACAAACGATTAACCCAATCCGCACTATCGACCACAGGATAAATCCCCAGTCGCTCCGGGCATTCAGGAAAACTGAAACTTTTGCCAATCAAATCCGGGGTATAACTCAGCCTGGGGATATCGCGAAGTTCGAATGGTTGCCGTTGGTGGAAAAACAACTGATAAGGGCCCAGAGTCTGTGATTCGCGAATCCCGCGATTGATATAACTACGCGATAAAATCACCGCATCACGAATATCTTCGCCCTGGGCCAGATAACACGCCAGACTGGATGCCAGCACACAACCGGTTCCGCGAACATTTTTATTCAGTCGTCGCTGATAACAATAAAATTGACTAAACGCATTGGCAAAATAATCTGATACAAAACTTTGATCGCCATGGCCACCTTTGACCAGACAGGCTGATAAGCCCTCTTCAATCAACTGGCGAACCTGTTTCTCCACTGAGCAATCAGAATTCGCTGAGATGTACTGCATCTCAGGCAGATTCGGCGTCAGCAAAGTAATCTTTGGTAATACTGACTTGCGCACAAAATCAAGTACTTCAGGTGCAGCCTGTTCTCCACCACTTGTGGCTGCCATCACCGGGTCCATCACCACCGGCACATCATGAATGGTCAGAATCCGTTCAATGGCCTGGGCAATTTCAAGGTTTGGAATCAAACCGATTTTGATGGCTGAAATGTCAAAGTCAGCCACGCTGCTTTCGTATTGTTTGAGAAATTTCTCAGCAGATAACGGATTCAGCGCCCGCATACCATTTTGGGTCTGTTCGGTCACACAGGTCACCAATGGCACCGGATGAAAACCATGGTGGCTGACCGTTTGAATATCCGCCGTCAGTCCGGCACAGCCCTGAGGATCCAGTCCACCTATTAATAAGATCGCGGTTTGATTTTGTTTAGCCATGTTGCTGCCAGATAGGTTGGTCTAATGTGGGTGTACTAGGTTTGGCAGAATCGCGTTTGGGCATAATGCCCGCTTCAAACGCCAGACGTCCGGCATTGATGGATTGTTTAAATGCTTCGGCCATTAATGCCGGTTCAAGTGCTTCGGCCACGGCGGTATTTAACAGTATCCCGTCATAACCGAGTTCCATGGCCTGCACCGCATCCGAAGGTTTACCGATACCCGCATCGACCAGTAAAGTCATTTCTGGTAAACGTTCTCTTAATGTTCTCAATGCATAAGGATTCAATAATCCCTGACCAGTACCGATTGGTGCGCCCCAAGGCATTAAGACTTTACAACCGGCATCAGCCAGTTTCTGGCACAGGACCAAATCATCGGTGCAATAGGGAAACACCTTAAAACCATCAGCAATCAGGGTTTTGGTGGCTTCCAGCAAGGCAAACGGATCCGGTTGCAGATTAAAACTGTCGCCTAATACTTCCAGTTTGATCCAGTCAGTTTCAAATAACTCACGGGCCATATGGGCTGTTTTAATCGCCTCGGCGGCACTGTAACAACCTGCGGTATTGGGTAATAAATGACAGCCCAGCGCTTCAATCATATTCCAGAATTGCTGACCGCTATTGGCCTGGCCGGCACTTTGCCGACGCAGAGATACAGTAATCACCTGAGCACCTGATGCTTTAATGGCATCACACATAACCTGCGGTGAAGGATAAAGCGCCGTGCCGATAAATAAACGACTGCTAAGGGTTTGACCGTAAACGGTCCAGTCAGATGCCTGCATGTCAGCCTCCACTGATCGGCGACAGCACATCAATGCGATCGCCTGCTGATAATTGATAAGTTGAATGTGCCGACTTGGCGATAATATTGTCGTTAATCACCACCACAAATCGGCCTTCAATCCAGCCATGTTCAGCCAGAAAAAACTGCAAATTAGTGCTTATGGTTTCCACTGGCTGTTCATTCAAAATAAGTGAGATGGGTTGAATCGACTCAGCTTGCATAACGCACTCCCGAATCTGTTTGTTCTGATAATTTAGTCAATAATTGGTCGACCATCACCGGCCCCAGCAAATAACCATGCCGATACAGTCCGTTGACTTGATAGCCCCACTCCTGCTGGCGAATGGTCGGTAAATGATCAGGTAATGCAGGACGACAATGCGCCCGCATTTCCAACACTCGGGCTTCGGCAAAACCTTTATGAATACTGTAAAGCGCGGATAGCAATTCCATGGCACTACGCACACTGACCGGTGATCGATCTTCCGATTCAATCACCGTTGCCCCAATCACATATTGCTGATCCGGTCGTGGCGCCAGATACAGCGGATAACGTGGATGCATTAACCGCACGCACTGTTGCAGATTCA
>NZ_DCSO01000033.1:6179-6701 GCF_002325665.1 Methylophaga sp. UBA1464 | reverse complement strand
AGTAACGTGGCCTGGTTCAAACAATTGAATGCTGCCGGCATTACGTCTGATAAGCAGACGCTGCTGACGCTGTCGGTGACAGAAGATGAAGTGCTGGGTATCGGTGGTGAAAACCTGGAAGGTTTTTACTCAGTGATGAAGTACTTCCAAAGTCTGGATAACCCTAACAATGCTGAGTTTGTTAAAGCATTCAAGGAAATGCACGGTGAAGACAGTGTCATCGGTGACGTGACGCAGGCGGCTTACCTTGGTCCATGGTTATGGAAGGCAGCCGTTGAAAAAGCAGGAAGCTTTGATGTGGACAAAATCGTAGAAGCGTCCAGAACCGGTGAAATCGAGTTGGATACAGCACCTGAAGGGTACGTGAAACTGCATCCAAATCATCACTTGTGGAGTAAAACCCGTATCGGAAAATGGAATAAAGACGGTCAGGCAACAGTGGTTTATGAGTCTGAGCTGATTGAGCCAAATCCATTCCCAGAAGGTTACCAATAGATCGACATAAACGTTCACAACAGCAGG
>NZ_DCSO01000033.1:4236-6080 GCF_002325665.1 Methylophaga sp. UBA1464 | reverse complement strand
CCTGCCAGTTGAAAGAAAGGCGAAAGGTTCAACAACCTTTGATTCAATGGAAAATGTTTCGGAGTATCCGTTATGGGTGAGTATTCAGTTCAGGAATTGACTTCAATTCTAGCCATGCAGGGCTTTGCCGGGATCAGTCTGTTCAGTGTGCTACTGCTGATGGCACTGGGATTGGCAATTATTTTTGGACAAATGGGTGTTATTAATATGGCCCATGGCGAATTTATGGCGATGGGAGCCTATACAACTTACCTGCTTTCTGTAATGACTCAAACGTATTTTCCTGAGTTCATGAATTATTACTTTTTACTGGCCATCGTGGCTTCTTTTCTGGTAGCGGGATTATTTGGCTACCTCACAGAATTTGTACTGATAAGGCATCTTTATAAACGTCCTCTGGATACGTTACTGGCCACCTGGGGATTGAGTCTGATTATGCAGCAGTCATTCCGCTCTATTTTCGGTGCCCGTGAAGTGAGTCCCAGCTTACCGGACTGGTTGATGGGATCGTGGATGCCGACAGACACTATTTTTATCCCGATAAACGGTATGTTTGTTTTGGGATTGACAACCGTGGTGACCATCGGCGTATTTCTCTTGATGTATCGCTCCACCTGGGGACTGAATGTGCGGGCCACCACACAGAATCGTGTCATGAGTGGTGCCGTCGGGATCAATACCAAACAGGTTGACCGGCTGACGTTTGCACTGGGTTGCGGTATTGCCGGTATTGCCGGTGCGGCGTTTACCACAATTGCTTCCACCGGGCCGACATCCGGCTCTCTCTACATTGTTGATACGTTCATGGTTGTGGTTTTTGGTGGTGCAGCCAGTCTGTTTGGCACCATTGCATCCGCATTTACCATCGCACAGGCGCAATCTATTCTGGAGTTCTTTATCAGTGGTTCCATGGCGAAAGTATTCACCTTACTGGCCCTGGTCATCATCCTGATGATGCGTCCTGAAGGTTTGTTCTCAATCAAAGTTCGTAAGTAACGAGCAGGAGATAATCATGAATTTTGTCTATGAACGATTTTTGGGTGGAAAAAGCGGAGCTCTGGCCATTGGAATACTGGCCTTACTGATTCTGGTGATATTGCCTCTGGCACTGGATCTGTTCCGGCTGAACCTGGTCGGTAAATATCTGACCTATGCGTTTGCTGCGGTCAGTCTGGTTTTACTTTGGGGATATGGCGGTATTTTAAGTCTGGGGCAGGGGATTTTCTTTGGTCTGGGCGGGTATGCGATGGCCATGTTTCTCAAGCTGGAGGCCTCTGATCCGGAAAGCACCAGCATCCAGACGACACCGGGGATTCCCGACTTTATGGACTGGAACCAGCTATATGAACTGCCATGGTTCTGGGTACCCTTTGAAAGCTTTACCTTTACCTTGATCGCCATTCTGGTGGTGCCGGCGGTATTCGCGTTTATCATCGGATACTCCATGTTCAAACGTCGGGTAGGTGGGGTGTACTTTGCGATTATCACTCAGGTTATTGCCGTGATTCTGACGGTATTAATCGTTGGTCAGCAGGGGTATACAGGTGGTATCAATGGTATTACGGATCTAAGAACGCTCAACGGCTGGGATATCCGAACGGATGAAGCAAAATATCTGTTGTATTTCCTCAATGCGATTTTGCTGCTGGGTGTCATTATGCTGGGTAAATTCATCCTGACCAGCAAGTTCGGCCAATTGCTGCTGGCAATGAAAGATAAGGAAGATCGGGTGCGTTTCTCAGGGTATGACGTGTCCAATTTCAAAATTTTTATCTTCTGTATCTCGGCAGTGATTGCGGCTATCGGCGTAGCCATGTTTACTTTGCAGGTGGGCTTTATGTCAC
>NZ_DCSO01000033.1:0-4164 GCF_002325665.1 Methylophaga sp. UBA1464 | reverse complement strand
TTTATGTCACCGTCGTTTGTCGGCATTGTGCCGTCTATTGAAATGGTTATCTTTGCTGCTGTCGGTGGGCGCATGTCATTGATTGGTGTGGTCTACGGCACCCTGCTGGTCAATTATGGCAAAACGGCTTTTTCTGAAACGTTCCCTGAATTGTGGTTATTCCTGATGGGCGGATTGTTTATTGCCGTGGTCATGTTCTTCCCGAATGGACTGGCCGGCATCTGGAATAAATACGCGCCCAAAGTCCCTTTCCTTCGGCCTTTATTAGCTGGCTCGAAAAAAGCGGAGAGCAAAACCGAACCGGCCAAAATTGAATCCGAACCGACGACTGAGGGAGCCAAATAATGACTACCACAACTGATTTTTTGCTGGCAATTGAAGATTTGACGGTATCGTTTGATGGCTTCAAGGCCGTGGATGCACTAACCATGTATATCGATAAAAATGAACTGCGGGTGATTATCGGTCCCAACGGGGCCGGTAAGACCACCCTGCTGGATTTGATTTGCGGTAAAACCAAAGCCAGTTCCGGCTCAATTCAGTTCAAAAATGCCGAAATGACCAAACAGGCCGAACATCAAATTGTTCGTGCCGGTATCGGGCGTAAGTTCCAGACGCCTTCAATCTATGAAAACCTGACGGTGTATCAGAATTTGGAAGTGTCCTATCCCGAAGGCCGTGGCGTATTCGGCAGTCTGTTTTTCAAAACCACCGAGCAAGTCATTAATCGTGTGAACGAAGTAGCCAAAGAAATTCAGCTGGATAAATTTCTGGATACCGAAGCGGCCATTCTCAGTCATGGTCAGAAACAGTGGCTGGAAATTGGCATGCTCCTGATGCAAGACCCGGAATTATTGATGCTGGATGAGCCGGTCGCCGGCATGAGTGCCAAGGAGCGGGACGAAACGGCAGAATTGCTGAATCGAATCTGTGAAAATCGGGCGGTGATTGTGATTGAGCATGATATGGAGTTCGTCAAGAAAATCGCCCGTAAGGTCACGGTTTTGCATCAGGGGAAAATCCTGGCTGAAGGTCCGATGGACAAGGTTCAGGCGGATGAAAAGGTCATTGAAGTCTATCTTGGGCATTGATTATAAGCTGGGAGATTAACCATGTTTGAAGTAGAAAATTTGCAGGTGAGTTACGGTCAAAGCCAGGTTATTCATGACATCAGCTTTAAAGCCGAACAAAATGAAACGCTGGCCATTATGGGGCGTAATGGCATGGGTAAGACGACACTGTTTAAATCGCTGATGGGGATTCTGCCCAGCCAGTCTGACAAGGTCAGTATTGGAGGAGTAGAGGTCGGTAGTATGGAGAGTCACAGCCGGGTAGCAAACGGCATCGCTTATGTTCCACAGGGACGCATGATATTTCCGACACTGACCGTTCAGGAAAATATCGAAACCGGTTTACAGGTATCGAAAATGAAACATATTCCTGATGAGATCTTTGCGTTATTTCCGGTCCTGCACGACATGCGTCATCGTAAGGGCGGTAACCTGTCAGGTGGTCAGCAACAGCAATTGGCGATTGCCAGGGCCTTGGTGACCAATCCTAAAGTGTTGCTATTGGATGAACCGACGGAAGGCATTCAACCTTCAATCATCAAAGATATTGCCAAGGTGTTAAATGAAATTCGTAAAATGCGTGAAATTACCATTATTGTCTCCGAGCAGGTATTGAGTTTCACCATGGAAATCGCTGACCGTATTATCGTGATTGAAAAAGGTAAATTCATTCATGAAGATATGCGTGCCGACGTTGATGCCGACACGATAAAGAAATATTTGACGGTTTAAGACAAATGTTATTAGGGTCTGTTGATATTTCAGGTTTTACAACAAAGGCGACTATGAAAGATCAACAGATCCAGGCAGACAAATATGCTTATCAATGTCCAACATGAAGGAGAGTGTTGGCATGAATGTGCGCTCAGAAGCAGCTTTACCGTTAACCCGACAAATTGAAAAACCTGCAATTAATCAGTTGATGACTGGCTGGGATGCCAGCCTGAAACTGATATTTGATAGCCGCTCTGCTAAAACCATCCTGGCCCGTCGTCAGCATCATGGGCCGTTGGTGATTCAAAAAATTCTCTATCCCGAAGGTAACAATCCGGCACATGGTGTCATTATTCATCCTCCCGGTGGAGTGGCGGGTGGCGATAATCTGCAGTTAACAGTCGAAATGCAATCCGAATCATCTGCTCTTTTAACCACTCCGGGTGCAACAAAATGGTATAAATCAGCCGGTCGCCGAGCCAGTCAACATATTGACATGACGTTGAGCGAAGATAGTCAGCTGGAATGGTTGCCGCAGGAAAATATCGTGTTCGATGGCGCCGATGTGGCGTTAACAACCCGGATTCAACTGAGTGATAATGCTGTGTTTGCCGGATGGGAAGTGGTTTGTCTGGGTAGACAAGCCAGTGGCGAACGCTGGAATAGTGGACGTTTCCGCCAACAATTAACCATTAAACGTGATAACAAACTGATCTGGAATGAAACCGCATTGCTGAAACCCGATAGCGCCTTATTAACATCGATTGCCGGATTACGATCTCAGGTGGTATTTGGCAGTTTTGTGGTGGCTGCGAGTAACACGCCTGCTGAGATCCTGCAGCAATGTCAGCAGATTACCCTTGATTCGTCGGCAAAATATGGTGTGTCGGCGTTGCCAGACATTTTTACCGCACGTTATATCGGGCCGTGCGCCCAGGAAGCTAAAGTTTATTTTGAAAAATTATGGCACTGCTTGCGTCCCTGGTATGGCAAACGTGATGCTGTTCGTCCCCGTATCTGGTCGACCTAGAGAGATGAATAAGGTAATAAAGCAATGGAACTGACCCCTAGAGAAAAAGATAAATTACTGATTTTTACCGCGGCACTGTTAGCTGAAAGACGAAAAAACCGTGGTGTAAAACTGAATTATCCCGAAGCGGTTGCCTATATTTCTGCTGCGATTATGGAGGGGGCACGAGATGGCCGAACGGTTGCTGAACTGATGGATTTTGGCGCGACATTGCTGACACGGGATGACGTGATGGAGGGCATTGCGGAAATGCTGCCGGAAATACAAGTCGAAGCGACATTCCCTGATGGCACCAAACTGGTGACCGTGCATAACCCGATTATCTGAGGACACTGACAATGATTCCAGGTGAAATGCGAGTAAAAGCGGGCGATTTGCAGATGAATGTAGATCGTGATCGGGTCACAATCGATGTGTCTAACAGTGGCGACCGACCGGTACAGATTGGTTCTCACTATCATTTTTTTGAAGTCAATGATGCGTTGCAATTTGATCGGCAACTGGCTTATGGATTCCGTTTGAATATTGCGCCGGGTACCGCTGTCCGGTTTGAGCCGGGCCAGACCCGCACCATTGAATTGGTGGCGTTATCCGGTTTACGTCATGTTTACGGCTTTGCCGGCCGCGTTATGGGAGCCTTGTGATGAGTCTTAAAATTGATCGGCAAGCCTATGCCGAAATGTTTGGCCCCACGGTGGGCGATAAGGTCCGACTGGCCGATACCGAGTTATGGCTTGAAGTCGAGCAGGACCTCACTACCTATGGTGAAGAGGTCAAGTTTGGCGGTGGCAAGGTCATACGTGATGGCATGGGGCAATCCCAGCTGGTCGCCAGTGAAGTCGCCGATACCGTGATTACCAATGCACTGATTATTGATGCAGTGACGGGCATTATCAAAGCCGATGTGGCGATTAAAGACGGCCATATCTGGGCCATTGGCAAAGCCGGTAATCCGGATATTCAACCCAATGTCACCATCCCGATTGGTGCCGGTACCGAAATTATTGCCGGTGAAGGCATGATCCTCACGGCTGGCGGCATTGACAGTCATATTCACTGGATCTGCCCGCAACAGATTGAAGAAGCCTTAATGTCCGGCATTACCACCATGCTGGGTGGCGGCACCGGACCGGCAACCGGAACCTATGCCACCACCTGTACACCCGGACCCTGGCATATTCACCGGATGCTGGAAGCGGCTGAAGCCTTTCCAATGAATCTGGGCTTTTTCGGTAAAGGCAATGTGTCTCAGCCACAACCCGCCAGAGAACAGGTTGAAGCCGGTGTTATCGGTCTGAAATTACATGAAGACTGGGGCACCACACCTGCGGCCATTGATAACTGTTTGTC
>NZ_DCSO01000080.1:45656-52848 GCF_002325665.1 Methylophaga sp. UBA1464 | reverse complement strand
GCGAGTAAATTGAAATAGGTCTGTTGAGCTGCCTGTTGCAAAGCTGAAACAGTTTGACTGGAGATTGAACTGCTCTCAGCTGACTCACCTTGCTCGGCAATTTGCGTTTTTTCCAATTGCTTTTCAGAATTTGCTGTTGGTTTCTCTGCCGGAGCAGATGTGGCAGCAAGCACCTCTGAGCTATCAGATTCAGGTTCAGCGTTATCGGAAAGTGGCGCGCTATTAACGGCCTTTTTTATCTCCGTTTGCTGCAAGGGTTTTACCACTTCAGTTTTGCTGATTTTTTCCTCAACTTGCACTGGCGTATCGTTGCGTTCCTGAACCTCAGTGATTGCGGATTCTTCTTCAATGTTGGTCAATGGTTCTGAGGTGGCAGTAGCCTGTTGTTTCTCCATGGTGGTGGCATCCAGCATGCTGATATCAATCTCAATCCCAGCTTCCTTTATGGGGGCAACAAGTTGAAGCCGGGGCTGGTGTTTGAGCGTATACATACCAAACGCAAAGACATGAATTGATATGGCGCTCAAAATTGCCAATACCCAGTATCGAAATTTAATCATGTTTATTGCTTTGGGTCTGCGTTGCCAGTGACACCCGCAGTATTCCGGCGGCACGAACTCTTTTCAGTAACTCAGTTAACTTGTTAGCAGGGACAGTTGCATCCGTTTTAATCAGTAGTTTGAATGATTGGGCATTATTCGTTTCCGATATTGCCTGTTTTAACAAATCCGTTAAGGCATCGGCTTCCAGCAACATATCATTAAAGGCCAATTGCCCTCTGGAAGACACCAGCAAAACAGCATCATGTTCCTGCAGAGCCGATTGCTGCTGGGATGTTGGCGGTTGGATTTTGATAAAATCACTGGAAGTTAATTGCCCGGCAATCAGAAAAAAGATCAGCATCAAAAACACAATATTAATCAATGGGATAATATTGTCATCAGGTTGATTGCCTCGCGGGGCATGATTTGGGATAAGTATCATATGGCTAAACCTGCCAGACTGACTTTTTCAACGCCGATGGTTTTCAATTGATCCAGAAAATCAATCAACTGCTGAGTTGTTACCCCCTCTGCCACCGAGACAACAAATACACTCCGTTTATCTTCAGCACGCGTTTGTTTTACGGGGCTGAGCTTTGATAGCGGGTAACGTCTTTTATCGAACTCATATTCTCCAGCGGTCTGTAATACAAGATGATACTGAGTACGTATTTCATCTGTATTGTAGGATTCACTGGCAGCGGTAATATCCATTTGTCGCCAGTGGGTAAAACCGGAGGACAACATGAAAAAAAGTAACAGAATAAACACCACATCAATTAAAGGTGTCAGACTAATCATTCTGCGTTTTGCCGAAAATGGTTGTTCAAGCAACATTTTTAAAGCTTTCGCTGCAAACAGCTGCCTTTGGATTGATAAATGGGGCGTGTGTAAAGACCTGAGTTACCCCATCATTTATCAGCGCTGTAACTCGCTCCGTTTTACGCTCTAACCAGTTATGCGCCAGCACAGCCGGTATTGCCACCGCCAGACCAACCGCAGTGGTTAATAAGGCCTGCCAAATCCCCGCGGAAAGTACAGCAGGATCAACCTGACTACCGGCTTGTTCCATCTGCTGAAAAGCGAGGATCATGCCCATAACCGTACCAAACAAGCCCAGTAAAGGGCTTAAACTGGCAATCACTTCCAGAGGACGCAGATAACTGCGTAATTGACTGATACGCAAGCTGGCAACACGTTGCAACTCTTCCCTGAGTAAGCCGACCGGTATCTCGGTCTGCCTCAGTCCTTCCATGCTCAATGCCAGTAACTCATCCAATGGTTTGGAGATTTTCAGCTGCAGAATAGCCTGCTCAGGCTCGTTTTGTTTCCACAAGGCAATGGCTTTTTTTGCTGTTTTCGTTGATTCGGGTGAGATTAATAATATTTGCCATGTTTTGATTAAAACAATACTGACCGCAATAATCGAAAACCCCAGCAAAATCCACACAACAGGGCCGCCTACTTCAAGTAACTGTTGCAACAGCGTTAAAAAGGAAGCAGATGTGTTTTCGTTCATCGCTGAGCAAAGACCGGATTGAAGCCAATGATCAAATTTGTGCGCATCATGAATGATTCCTTATATTCAAACAGCTTTAATGATAATAGTTATCATTTAGCTTTGCAAAGAAATCTTCTATGGCGAACCCTTGCTTATTGCTTAAATTACAACAATAGTTCCGTCGTAATCCGTGTTACGGCTATAGGTTTTTATTGTGATGTTCAAAAAAAAGCCCCGCTAGGCGGGGCTTCCAAATCAAACCTGAATTGACTGAATTATTCTGCAGCAACTTCATGAACAGCTTTCATACTCAGGCGAATACGGCCCTGACGGTCAACTTCCAGTACCTTCACTTCAATCATGTCACCTTCAGACAGTTTATCACTGACATTTTCCACACGCTCATCAGAGATTTGTGAAATATGTACCAGTCCATCTTTACCTGGCAGAATCGTGACAAACGCCCCAAAATCCATCAGCTTGGCAACACGGCCCTGATAGACCTTGCCGACTTCAACTTCAGCGGTGATTTGCTCAATACGGTGTAATGCATCCTGACCCGCATTGAAATCCGAAGAGAAAATCATCACGGTGCCATCATCCTGAATATCGATAGTTGCACCGGTTTCTTCGGTGATTGCACGAATGGTTGCGCCACCTTTACCGATAACATCACGAATTTTATCAGCATGAATTTTCACAGTGATAATACGTGGTGCAAATTCGGACATTTCCTGACGGTGCGTTGAGATCACTGCATTCATTTTTTCCAGAATATGCAGACGACCATCACGGGCTTGCGCCAGTGCAATACGCATGATTTCTTCGTTGATACCTTCGATCTTGATATCCATTTGCAGTGCCGTCACACCTTTTTCGGTACCGGCCACTTTAAAGTCCATATCACCCAGATGATCTTCATCCCCCAGAATATCGGTCAAAACGGCATAACCATCTGGTTCTTTAATCAGACCCATCGCAATACCGGCAACAGGTGCTTTAATGGGTACACCGGCATCCATTAACGCCAATGAGGTACCACAGACAGAGGCCATTGAACTTGAACCATTGGATTCAGTGATTTCAGATACGACGCGAACCACATACGGGAATTCTTCAGCCGTTGGCATAACCGCCTGAATACCACGTTTGGCTAATTTGCCATGACCAATTTCACGACGTTTCGGAGAACCGACAAAACCGGTTTCACCTACACAGAACGGCGGGAAGTTGTAATGCAGCATAAAGCGATCACGGTATTCACCTTCTACCGCATCAATCATCTGTGCATCACGTTCCGCACCCAAAGTTGCCACCACAATTGCCTGAGTTTCACCACGGGTGAACAATGCAGAACCATGCACACGTGGCAGTACAGTAGTTTCAACAAATACTGGACGCACGGTTTTGGTATCACGGCCATCGATGCGCGGTTCACCGGCAATAATACGACCACGAACCAGTTCTTTTTCCAGTTTGCCAAACAAACCTTTTACATCATCTTCAGACCATTCACCATCTTCACTGACTAATGCCTCAACAGCGGCTTGACGAATTTCTGAGAGTTGATCCTGACGCTGCATTTTATCGCTGATAGCGTAAGCCGTTTTAATGCCTTCAAACGCTTGCTCTTTAACCGCATTATATAGACGATCATCTTTTTCCGGAGCAGTCCAATCCCAAGCCGGTTTGCCAGCTTCGGCTTTCAATTCATCAATCAGTTTGATTGCTGTCTGAATTTGTTGATGGCCATACATAACTGAGCCTAACATCACTTCTTCTGGCAATTCAGAAGCTTCTGATTCCACCATCAAGACCGCACTGACAGTACCGGCAACCACTAAATCCAGTGAGCTGTTGGCTAATTGTTTTTTAGACGGATTCAGAATGTAGTTACCATCAACATAACCGACCCGTGCGGCACCTAATGGGCCATTAAAAGGTAAACCTGAGATAGCTAACGCTGCAGAAGCACCGATCATTGCTGGAATATCAGGATCAATTTCAGGGTCCAAAGCCATTACGGTGGCAATTACCTGAACTTCATTAATGAAACCTTTCGGAAACAATGGACGTAATGGACGATCGATCAGACGGGATGTCAGCGTTTCTTTCTCTGAAGGGCGGCCCTCACGTTTGAAAAACCCACCGGGTATTTTACCTGCAGCATAAGTACGTTCTTGATAATTTACGGTTAACGGAAAGAAATCCTGGCCAGGATTTACATTTTTCTTTCCGACTACAGTTACCAGCACTGATGTCTCACCCAGACTGGCAATAATGGAACCACCCGCCTGACGAGCAATTTTTCCGGTTTCCAGGCTAAGCGTATGCTCACCGAACTGAACTGTCTTTTTTACTGAATTCACTAGTATTTCCTTCTCTTGACTACATCAGCCATGAACCTTTTCATCACTGATTTAAAAAACGATAAACGCATAAATGAATATGCCCCTGAAACCGCGGGGGATTTCAGGGGCATATCAGTCAACGCACCAGCCTAATGCCAAAGATATTGGCGGAGGCTCGATGAGATGTTTTGCAGATCACGTCGGGTAATTTAGCGACGCAGACCTAAGTCAGCAATTAAATCACGGTAACGGTTAATATCTGTTTTTTTCAGGTAGTCGAGCATTTTACGACGACCACTAACCATTTTTAACAAACCTTGACGTGAGTGATGATCATGGATGTTAGTTTTAAAATGGTCTGAAAGATTGGTAATACGGGCAGTCAGCAGAGCTACCTGAACTTCAGCTGAGCCGGTATCGCCTTCAGTACGACCGTATTTTTTGATGATTTCTTGCTTTTGTTCTGCAGTAATTGACATAAAAACTCCAACTTTTTATAGCCTTTGGCTATGAGTTAAATTCTGAAATAATCCAGCGGGTTAAACCGGATTACCCAACCTTTTAAGAGTGGCGAATTTTACCGGTTTTATCTGCTATTCACAAGCGGGTTAAACCGTATCACCGGTAACAAACAAACGTTTTGCTGACACCGTGCCGTCCTGCGCTAATTCACCCAGACCGATAAACTGATCCTGAACATCAAATAGACGGACTTTTGCGCAATGACCTTGAAATTCCGTTGTGACACTGCGACCAAAACGCATATCAGCAGACATATCGGCATCCAGTCTTACTTCAGGCCAGTCCGGTAATGCTTCATGAGCAGGTAATAATTGAGAATCAAGCCCCGGTAAGCCTTGTTGTTCTGCCAAATCCTGTAACCTCTCCAGACTTAATGCCTGGGTTAAATCATAACCAGCGGCATCCGTACGTCTTAACATAGTGACATGTCCACAACTGCCTAAAGCGGCAGCAATGTCCTGAACTAAGGTGCGTATATAGGTCCCTTTGCTGCAGGATACCTGCAAGGTAAAACTGTCAGCATCACAGGCCAGCAATTCAATACTGTAGATGGTAATCAGACGAGATTTCCGTTCGATTTCTATGCCCTGACGAGCCAGCTTGTATAGTGGCTGTCCCTGGTGTTTTAAGGCTGAAAACATCGGCGGAATCTGTTGTAGCTCACCGGTAAAGTCCTGCAAAATACGTTGCAGTTTTTCCTCTGAATAATCCGGGATATTCTGTTGAGCGATAACGTCACCATCACTATCACCGCTATCGGTGAGAATGCCTAGCTGGCAACGCACCTGATACTGTTTATCAGCATCCAGCAAATAGGTGGAGAGTTTGGTGGCTTCGCCCAGGCAGACAGGTAATACCCCGGTTGCTAATGGGTCGAGACTACCGGTATGTCCTGCCTTGTTTGCATTAAATAATCGTTTAACGCGTTGCAAAACATGATTTGAGCTCAGTCCGGTTGGCTTGTCAATAATCACGATACCGGTAATATCGCGACCTTTTTTACTGCGTTTTGCCATCGGAGAAACTCAATCTTTATCAGTTTCTGAATCGGGTTCTTGTTCGTCTTTGATATCGGCATTGGCCTTAGAGATCAGTTCATCCATATAAAAGCCATGTTCCAGCGTGGTGTCATAACGAAATTGCAGCTCCGGCATGATGCGTAATTTTACGCGCTTTGCCAGCGCCCGACGCAGGAACCCTGCAGCGTTATTTAATCCTGCCAGACATTCTTTGGCGGCTTCTTCTGAATCAAATCCACTGAGCCGTGTCACATAAATACGCGCATATTTAAGATCGGATGTCACATCAACATGTGACACCGTGACCATACTGACACGCGGATCAGCCAGATCATGCTGAATCAGCAAGGCCAATTCACGCATCATGACCTCACTGATTCGATTTGTGCGACTAAATTCTCTTGCCATTAAAGACTCGGTTTCATCAGGACACGTTCAAAGACTTCGATTTGATCACCCGGTTTGACGTCTTTGTAGTTTTTCACACCAATACCACACTCCGTACCGGCATTGACTTCATTAACATCATCTTTGAATCGACGCAGTGATTCCAGTTCACCTTCGTAAATAACCACGTTATCACGCAAGACACGAATCGGGTTGTTACGTTTGACGCTGCCTTCCAAGACCAGACAACCTGCAATATCACCAAATTTCGGAGAGCTGAACACATCATCAACCCGTGCCAGACCGATAATTTCGTCTTTATAGACGGGCTCAAGCATACCGGTCATGGCTTTTGTCACCACATCCAGCAAATCATAAATAATGCTGAAATATTGAACATCCAGGCCTTTTTCAGCAATTACTTTACGCGCAGTATTATCAGCGCGAACATTAAAGCCGATCAGAATAGCATCAGAAGCGGCAGCTAACTGTGCGTCAGTTTCGTTAATACCGCCGACACCAGAACCAACAACCCGGACCTGTACCATATCGGTCGACAATTTCTGCAGACCCTGACTGACAGCTTCAACCGAACCATGAACGTCACCTTTAATGACGACATTCAGTGTTTTCAGATCGCCGGCTTCCATTTTGTTGAACATATCATCCAACTTGGCAGCCTGCTGTTGTGCCATTTTCAGTTCACGTGCTTTGGTCTGACGGAAGCTGGCAATTTCTCTTGCTGTGCGATCATCCGGCGCCACCTGTAACTCATCACCCGATGCAGGTGTTCCGGACAGACCCAGTAATTCAACAGGAGTTGAGGGACCAGCTTCATCCATTTGTTGGCCATTTTCGTTGAACAAGGCG
>NZ_DCSO01000080.1:44145-45617 GCF_002325665.1 Methylophaga sp. UBA1464 | reverse complement strand
CGTTGAACAAGGCGCGAACCCGTCCAAATTCCTGGCCAACCACCACGATGTCACCTTTTCTCAAAGTACCACGCTGCACCAGTACGGTCACAACGGTACCGCGACCTTTATCCAGTCGCGATTCAACCACTGTACCGTGGGCAGGCCCTTTAACCGGTGCAGTTAACTCCATCACTTCAGCTTGCAGTGAGATTGCATCCAGTAAATCATCAACGCCCATACCCGTTAAGGCTGAAACAGGCACAAACTGTACATCACCGCCCCAGTCTTCGGGAACAACTTCGTGGTTGGTTAATTCTTGCTTAACCCGATCTGGAGTGGCATCAGGCTTATCCATTTTGTTAACAGCAACAATCAGCGTTGAACCGGCTGCTTTGGCATGTTGTACAGCTTCAATGGTTTGCGGCATCACACCATCATCTGCGGCTACTACCAGAACCACAATATCAGTGACTTTGGCACCGCGTGAACGCATTTCAGTGAAAGCCGCATGGCCGGGCGTATCGAGAAAAGTGACTTCACCACGACTAGTTTCAACCTTATATGCACCGATATGCTGAGTGATACCACCCGCTTCACCAGATGTCACCTTAGTACGACGGATATAATCCAGCAGTGAGGTTTTACCATGGTCAACATGACCCATTACAGTTACAACAGGTGCGCGAGGAAGTGCTTCACCCGTTACTTCAATCGAGGCTTCAAGAGCCTGTTCAACTTCGTTTTCCTGGACTGGTTTGGCTACGTGGCCCATTTCCTCTACCAGAATAACGGCAGTATCCTGGTCCAGAACCTGATTGATAGTGGCCATTGTGCCCATACCCATCAAGGCTTTGATAACCTCGGCCGCTTTAACTGACATGCGCTGGGCCAGATCAGATACTGAAATGGTATCCGGCACACTGACTTCACGGACAACCGGTGCGGTTGGACGGGAAAAGCCATGTTCCGTAGACGTTTCGACTGTAGTCGTTTTTTGTGAAACACCTTTTTTCTTTTTACGGCGTCCCTTACCTTCACTGACATGAAGTTCTTTACGCTCAAATTCATCATCACGCTGAAAACGACCACGACGTGCTGGTTTGTCTTTACTTGCAACGTGTTTAGCGTCAGCCTCTTTACGATCGGGTTTCTGTTCTTTGGCTTGGGCTTCAGCTGCCGCCAGGCGAGCTTCTTCTTTCGCTTTTTCTAACGCTTCTTCTTCCTCACGGGCTTTTTTACGAGCTTCCAGGGCTTTTTCAGCATCAATTCTCGCGAGGTTAGCTGCACGACGTTTCGCATCGGCCTCTTCAAGTTTTTTATGGGCTAATTGAGACGCGGTTAATTCGGGTTTTGCAGGCGCCTTTTTAACCGTTTGCGATTGCTTTTGCTCTTTAACTTTAGCTTCTTCTGCTAATGCCTTTTGCTCTTCTTCAGCCGCTAAACGAGCTTCTTCAACAGCCAGTCTTTCAGCTTCAATTGCTGCGGCTACC
>NZ_DCSO01000080.1:42828-43939 GCF_002325665.1 Methylophaga sp. UBA1464 | reverse complement strand
CTTCTTCGGCATTTGCCTGAGCCTGCGTCGCTACCGGAACAGGTTCTTCCGCAGGAGTGTTGGTTTCAACTTCACTACGTTTTACAAAAGTTCTCTTTTTACGAACTTCAACACTGACGCTTTTACCAGCCTGACGGGATGTGCCACCACCTAATTTAATTTCACTGACTGATTTACGTTTCAGTGTGATTTTTTTCGGTGATGCGTCTTTATCATTCGCCACTTTGCCATGTCTTTGCTGTAAAAATTGCAACAGACTTTGCTTTTGATCTTCAGTAATCAGATCATCTGGCTTTGAAACTTTAATGCCAGCTTCGTTAAGCTGATCAACTAAACGCTCAGGTGTGATACCGACTGTGTCGGCCAGGTCCTTAACCTTCATGTCACTCATTGGTTACTCCCCTGTTTCTGTTTGTTCGTCGGCAAACCATGACTCACGTGCTTTCATGATAAATGCGGCAGCTTGTTTTTCATCAATACCAGCCACTTCGACCAATTCATCCACGGACTGATCTGCAAGGTCATCAACGGTTAAAACACCCTGACTATTCAGTTTGGCAACCAGCTCAGCAGTCATTCCAGGCAAATCCTGTAACGTTTCGGCAGGAGAAGCGTTTTCAATCTGCTCTTCACTGGCAATTGCCCGTGTCAGCAATACATCTCTGGCACGTGAGCGTAACTCGTTCACAATATCGGTATCAAACTCTTCGATATCAAGCATTTCCTGTTCCGGCACATAAGCCACTTCTTCGAGAGAAGAAAAACCTTCCTGAGCCAGAATTAAGGCAACGTCTTCATCTACATCCAAATCCGCCATAAAGGTCTGAATCAATGAACTGATTTCAGTTTCTGCTTTCTGATCTGCATCTGAGGCAGACATCACATTCAGTTCCCAACCAGTCAATTGGCTGGCTAATCGAACATTCTGACCACCGCGACCAATCGCTTGTGATAACTGTCCATCTTCAACGGCGATATCCATACTGTGCGCATCTTCATCAACGACGATGGATAATACTTCAGCGGGTGCCATGGCATTAATTGCAAAACGTGCTGGTTCTTCATCCCATAGAATAATGTCAACACGCTCACCGGCCAACTCATTGGTCAC
>NZ_DCSO01000080.1:34757-42731 GCF_002325665.1 Methylophaga sp. UBA1464 | reverse complement strand
CAACTCATTGGTCACAGCCTGAACACGTGAACCACGCATACCGACACATGCGCCAACCGGATCAATTCTTGGCTCGTGAGCTAAAACGGCAATTTTTGCTCGTAAACCGGGGTCACGGGCAGCCCCCTTGATTTCAATCATGCCGTCCCCGATTTCAGGTACTTCAAGACTGAACAGTTCAATTAATAATTCAGGCGCTACGCGGCTGATAATAAGTTGTGGCCCACGCACTTCTGAACGAATCTCTTTTAAATAACCACGAACCCGGTCACCACTGCGGAAATTTTCACGCGGAATCATTTCTTCACGTGGTAATAACGCTTCTGCATTGCCGCCTAAATCCAAAGTCACATTGCCGCGTTCCACACGTTTAACCGTGCGATGAATCATTTGACCGACTTTTTCACGGTACATATCGACCACTTGGGCACGTTCAGCTTCGCGAACTTTTTGAACGATAACCTGTTTTGCTGTTTGCGCAGCTATACGGCCAAACTCAACCGATTCCATTGGTTCGCGGATATAGCCACCGACTTCAGCATCAGCCTGTTTGGCCAGGGCATCCGATAGTTTTATTTGGGTTTCCGGAGATTCAAATGTTTCGTCATTATCGTCAACAATTAACCATTGACGGAAAGTTTCATAGTTACCGGTAAGGCGATCAATCGCAACATGCGCATCTATTTCCATTTCATAGCGTTTGCGGGTAGCCATAGCTAACGCCGCTTCTATCGCCTGAAAAATAACTTCTTTCCCCACGCCTTTTTCATTAGACATGGCATCAACAACCAGTAAAATTTCTTTATTATTCATCTCGCCCCCAGTGGATCGACGCAAGCGATTGATCCAAAACTAAGTTTTTTCATTAACAGCAAATAATACGCTTTTTCAGGCAACCAGTCGTGCTTTAGCCAACTTTGCCAATGGTAAGGCGTAAACCTCGCCATCTACTTCAATTAATACTTCACCATTTTCGAAGCCCTGAAGCACTCCAGTAAAATTCCGTCGACCTTCCACAGGTAATTTTGTGGTTATTTTTGCTGGCGAGCCAGTAAAGCGGATGAAGTCTCGTTCTTTAAATAAAGGACGATCAAATCCGGGTGAGGAAATTTCGAGGGAATAGGCTTTTTTGATGGGGTCTTCAACATCGAGGATGCCGCTGACCTGATGACTGACACGCTCACAATCTTCAATACCTATGCCTTGATCTGCATCAATATAGATTCTGAGGAGTGGATTTTGTCCACCCTGAATGTATTCCACACCGACCAGCTGGTACCCCAGCGACTCAATCGGTGCTTCAATTAGTTTTTCAATTTGATCAGATACGGCCATAGGCTAACAAATAAAAAAAAAGGGCCATTGGCCCAATTTTAACTCCACAAAAACAAAAACCCCAATTAGGGGTCCTGTCTTAACATTATTATTGGTAGCGGGGGCTGGATTTGAACCAACGACCTTCGGGTTATGAGCCCGACGAGCTACCAGGCTGCTCCACCCCGCACCTGACTAAGTCGCATACTATACACAGGATGCGACTTACCCGCAAGCCTGTTTATTAATTCTCTTTTAGTTTACGGGTTAAGGTATTTCGCCCCCAACCCAATAATTTTGCGGCTTCCTGACGTTTGCCTGCGGTTTTTTCCAGAGCCACCTCCATCAGCAGGTTTTCAATCATTGGTACCACATCAGCCAACACGCCTTCCTGACCACTTAGCGCTTTGTTTGCCGCCCATTGACGGAACAGCTGTTGCCAGTCTGTTCCGCCACGAATTGACTCAACGCCTGCATCGGAGGTGAGTTCCATCGGGAGATCATCCATCTGGACAACCTGGCCGGGGGACATCACCGTCAGCCAACGCGAAGTATTTTCCAGTTGTCTCACATTACCCGGCCAGGGCAACTGCGATAAATACCGCTCCACTTCAGGGGATACACTTTTTACTCCCATATTCAGTTCACGGGCCGCCTTATTCAGAAAATAAGCAACCAATGCCGGAATATCTTCCCGACGTTCACGTAATGATGGGATATGAATCCGGATAACATTTAAACGATGGAACAAGTCTTCACGAAAATCACCACGCTCGACCTGCTGTTCCAGATTCTGATGGGTTGCCGCGATGATTCTCACATCCGCTTTAACCGCACTATGTCCGCCAACTCTGAAAAACTCGCCATCTGAAAGCACCCTCAACAGCCGGGTTTGTAATTCAAGGGGCATATCACCAATTTCATCAAGAAATAATGTGCCGCCATCAGCTTGTTCAAAGCGACCTTTGCGCTGCACATGTGCCCCGGTAAAAGCCCCCTTTTCATGACCAAACAGTTCGGATTCTAATAATTCTTTGGGGATAGCCGCCATATTGAGAGCAATAAACGGATTCTGTCGGCGCGGGCTATGTTTGTGCAAAGCATGGGCAACCAACTCTTTACCTGTGCCGGATTCACCATTAATCAAAACGGTGATGTTGGAACGTGCCAGTCGACCTATTGCTCGAAACACCTCCTGCATTGCCGGCGCTTCACCAATAATCTCACTACCTATATTCATTTCACCGGCAGGATTATTATGCTGCTGTCGATGGTGGGTAACTGCACGTTGAACTAAATCAACTGCTTCATCAACATCGAAGGGTTTTGGCAGGTATTCAAAGGCTCCGCCTTCATAAACCGAAACAGCGCTGTCCAGGTCTGAATAAGCTGTCATGATAATGACTGGCAAATCCGGCTGATTCTGCTGGATTTCCGAAAGTAATTGCAGACCATCAAGACCTGGCATGCGAATATCACTGACCAGAACATCCGGAGGAGTATCGGTGCCTCGCTTTAATTGCTCTAAAACCAGATCTCCACTTTCAAAGGCTTTAACAGTAATATCTACGGCTTCCAATGCCTTTTGTAATACCCATCGAATTGATCGGTCATCATCAACAATCCATGCTATCGCTTTAGCGCTCACGGTTTTAACTCCAAGGGAAAAATAATTGAAAATATGGTTTGCCCGGCATGGCTGCTGCAACTGACAGTACCTGCATTTCGCTGCACAAGGTTCTGCACCAGGTAAAGGCCCAGTCCAGTGCCATCAGCCCGACCGGTAACCAAGGGATAAAATAAACTGTCCTGTAACTGTTTGGGGATGCCCGGTCCATTGTCCTCAACTTCAATCAGTACCCCTAATTTATAAAAACGTTTTTCAATGGTCAGATTGCGTTGAATTCGTGTTCTCAGGCGGATAACGCCAGTACCATGCATCGCCTGGACGGCGTTACGCACAATATTCAAAAAAATCTGAATCAGCTGATCAAAATCGGCATGTAAATCAGGAATACTCGGATCGTAATCAGCAATAAACTTCAATCGTTCATCCACCTCAATATCCACCAGCTGTCGGACCCGCTGTAATACCTCATGGATATTCAGATAGTGTTTTTCTGATTGCTGATATGGTCCCAGCATTCGTGTCATCAGGTTTTGCAGACGATCTGCTTCATTAATAATGATGCGGGTATATTCTTTTAAATCATCTGAGTCCAGTTGCCGCTCCAGTAACTGTGCAGCCCCTCGCAGACCACCAAGCGGATTTTTTATTTCATGAGCCAGGCCACGGACAACCTGCTGCTGAGTATGCAGATTTTCATCACGATTGACGCGTTGCTGGTAATCCAGTTGTGCCAGTTCAACTAACAGGTGCGGTTCGGCCACATCAAGCATTTTGATTGAACAATCAACTACTATTTCACCGGCTGCAGGCAGAAACAATTGGATTTCACGCTCAATTAACGCCTGCCCGTTACCGATAACCCGACGTAATGAATTCAATAAATGGGTTTCACCGGGTAACAGTGTTTGAAAAGGAATATGTTCGGCTTGACGTTGACTGATTTCAAACATGACTTCGGTGGCCGTATTGATATAACAGACACGTAAGTTCGTATCGAGCACCAAAATGGCTGTTGTTAAACTTTCCAGTACATCATTACTGGATAACTGTTCAACATTGATAAGTTTGTCATTCAAGTTCATGGCATGCCATTTGCAAAAAACGCTCCATTTGTAAGCATCTCTCAGAACATAAAATTTAACATTCTGATTCCAATAGAATTAATATATTTTTGCTCAAGATAAATCGCCAGAAGGCAACATTTCAGATGCGGTTTTAAGGAAATTCAGGCTATTGTACGCTTCATTTTGGTGCGTACAGTTATTCAAGATGAATTAGTTGGGATTAGGAACACTTGGGTTGGTGGGAATACCTGGAATAGTGGGAGCACCACCCCCAGGCAGATTGTTCTGTTGACGGCCCGGTTGAAGCAAGCTGGTTCGTTGCAAGTGAAAAGTAGTTGTTTCACTTTGTGCAATAACTTCTCCTGATGCATTCAGCACGACCGCTGAAAGTTTATGCGTACCCCTGTCCAGATTTTCCAGCATAAAACTTAATTGAGGCATAGGCACACCCGCGGGTAAACCATCAAGATATAGCTGAATCTTATCACCACGCTCAGGTACGAAAGCCGGTTGTAATTGCAGATTCACCGTGACATTACCGTTATTAACCCTGATGCCAGCATCATCTTCAGGCGCAACAATTGTCAACTTATAATCAGGGTCGACTTCTGACTCGCCGGATTCTTCCTGTTCATTGGTAGTGGTGGTCGAATCGGTCACACCAGGAATTTGCACGGGTGAATACGTCATGGAATCCTGTAACTCAATCTTTTCTGCATTTTCAACAGGTTCATCTGAATAAACCTGGTTACCATTGTCGTCAACCCAGCGATAGATATCAGCCGCCACAGCTGTGCCAAGACCAAACAACATAATAAGAAAGAATTTCATATTATGAATATAGGTCAGGCCTTACTATTGTGCAACTAGCAAACATAAAAAAACGCCTCCACGAGGGAGGCGTTTTGTGACATCAATCAAAAAAGTTTAAACACTGTAATATAAATCAAACTCTGCAGGGTGTGTTTCCATACGCAGACGGGTGACTTCTTCCATCTTCAATTCAATATAGCCATCGATCATATCGTCAGTGAATACACCACCTTCTGTTAAGAAAGCGCGATCTTTGTCCAGTTCGGCCAATGCCTGATCCAATGCATGACAAACTTTTGGAATCGCTGCATCTTCTTCGGGCGGTAAGTCGTACAAGTCCTTATCCATCGCAT
This sequence comes from Methylophaga sp. UBA1464, assembly GCF_002325665.1. Classification (NCBI taxonomy): domain Bacteria; kingdom Pseudomonadati; phylum Pseudomonadota; class Gammaproteobacteria; order Thiotrichales; family Piscirickettsiaceae; genus Methylophaga; species Methylophaga sp. UBA1464. The sequence goes on along the minus strand of NZ_DCSO01000080.1, from coordinate 37,557 downwards.
CACCTGGGTGGATCTTGTTTTTAATGCCATCCAGACCAGCCATCATCATCGCACTGAATGCCAGATAAGGGTTTGCTGATGGATCAGGGAAACGAACTTCGATACGACGACCTTTTGGATTACTGACAAAAGGAATACGGATAGACGCACTACGGTTACGTGCTGAATAAGCCAACATTACAGGCGCTTCGAAACCTGGTACCAGACGCTTGTAACTATTGGTTGAAGAATTGGTAAATGCGTTCAGCGCACGGGCATGTTTGATAATACCCCCAATGTAAAATAAGGCTGTTTCAGACAAACCGCCGTATTTATTACCAGAAAACAGGTTTTCACCTTCTTTAGCCAAAGATTGGTGAACATGCATACCACTGCCGTTATCACCTACCAAAGGTTTTGGCATAAATGTCGCTGTTTTACCGTACGCATGGGCAACGTTATGCACAACATATTTCAGTATCTGAACTTCGTCAGCCTTTTTAACCAGAGTGTTGAATTTAGTACCGATTTCACACTGGCCTGCTGTAGCAACTTCATGGTGATGCACTTCTGTAACCAAGCCCATTTCTTCCATGGTCAAACACATGGCAGAACGGATATCTTGCAGTGAATCCACTGGCGGCACCGGAAAGTAACCACCTTTTACACTTGGACGGTGACCTTTGTTACCATCTGCGAAAACTTTTTCGGTATTCCATGAAGACTCATCTGAGTCAATTTTATAGAATGAACCAGAAATATCGCTGCCCCAACGGACATCATCAAGAATGAAAAATTCTGGCTCTGGACCAAAGAAAGCGGTATCTGCCAAACCAGTAGATGCAAGGTAAGCTTCTGCACGTTTTGCCACACTGCGAGGATCGCGTTCATATCCCTGCATGGTAGCTGGCTCAACGATATCGCAACGAACGATCAGCGTCGTATCGTCCATAAATGGATCCAAAACGGCAGTCGTTGCATCCGGCATCAGAATCATGTCGGATTCGTTAATTCCTTTCCAGCCGGCAACAGATGAACCGTCAAACATGACACCTTCAGAGAAAGTATCTTCATCAATTGAATGGGCAGGGTAAGAAACGTGCTGCTCTTTACCACGCGTGTCGGTGAAACGGAAATCAAGGAATTTAACGTCCTCGTCCTTAATTATCTGAAGCACATTTTCGACTGACATTTATAATCTCCAAATTAAAAAAACTGCACACTCTGGTGCAAAAAAACTCACTCGCAACTTACAGCACAAATCTTGCCAACTCGCTGGCTCCGTAAAATCAACCATTTGAGTGCATTCATAAACCACTCACGCTCTAATTTGGTGCAAAACACAACTATTCCGCACCAATAAAGTGCTACGCACCAACTCGGACCGTAATAATGATCTCATCATCGTCTTCCACTGAATCCACGATAAGATGACCATGAATTCGGGCCCATGCAGGAATATCGCTTAAAGCCCCTGGATCGGTACATATCACTTTGAGAATATCCCCTGAAGATAGCTCGGCTACTTTATTCTGCGTTTTGATTACTGGCAAGGGACATAATAATCTTCTTGCGTCTAATTCGACTTGTTTCATACGTACCATTCCTGTGGAACCTGTTCTACACTGATTGGGCGAGCCTGAATATGTCTGGGTGGTTTATCAGGTACAGTAATTTCTACCTCGACCTCATCCGCATCGCGTCCCTGCCCATAACGCGCAACAATAGAAGCGGCAAGCGTAAAGTCCTGTTGTTCGATATCGCCATCAATGATGGCCATTGGACCATTATGACTGGTTGAATAAAGACTGATAAATTGTTTACGGTAACCTTCGAGGAACTTACTTTCGCCTGCATCCCGGGCAATGATCATTTTAAAATCGGCTTTCGGCCGAATATGCCGGCCAACCTTCAACAGCATAATGTCATCCAACTCATATTCACGGCTGTTTCTGGCCTTCCATAGATCCACCAGCTTACTGGAGTAACTTTCATCAGTCAGGAAACAGCAACCACCAGCAGGCGTTGCAAAATCATCAAAACCGAACTGTTTTGCCAAAGCGATTTGCGGTTTGCGATTTCGCCCATGAAAACCATAAAGCTTTTCACGATCAACCCAGCCTTCACGCTCCGGTCTCGTGGGTTGCAGATTTTTGGCACATAAAGGGCGTAACAGAAGGTCATCTGCTCCGGATTCAGCCGCCACAATTGGCATTGTGCGCTTTAATTGAGATTTGGGCCGCTGACCAATTACCTCGCCAGTAATGATAAAGTCAAAACCTTGCATATGATGTTGCCTGACCCACTCAACAGCTTTTCTGACCATAAAGATTTTACAGTCGAGACAAGGGTTCATATTAGTGCCATAACCATGTTTTGGATTAAGCAGAACATCTTTGTATTCTTCGATTACATCAATGATATGTAATTTGATACCGAGCTGTTCAGCCACCCACAAAGCATTATTGCGTTTCTGCTTGTCTTTATGCTGATTGCGAATCGCATGAGTATGGCCTTCGACGCAAAATCCAGTAAAAAAATTGATGCCTTCAACTTCAATACCCTGCTCCTGCATGACACGAACTGCCAGCATTGAATCCAAACCACCTGAAATTAAGGCAACGGCTTTGTGCTGTGAAGTCATTTAAGCGGTTCCCCCGACAGTCAAAGCGTCAATTTTCAATGTCGGTTGGCCCACACCGACCGGTACACTTTGTCCTTCTTTTCCACAGTTACCAATTCCAGAATCCAGTTCAAGATCATCGGCAACCATGCTGATACGATTCATGACTTCCGGACCATTACCTATCAGAGTTGCCCA
>NZ_DCSO01000080.1:29722-34721 GCF_002325665.1 Methylophaga sp. UBA1464 | reverse complement strand
TCAGGACCGTTGCCAATTAATGTGGCGCCTTTAACGGGACGAGTCACTTTGCCATTTTCAATCAGATAGGCTTCGCTACTGGAAAACACAAATTTCCCAGAAGTTATATCGACCTGGCCGCCGCCAAAATTCACGGCATAAATACCTTTTTCGACGGAAGCAATAATTTCTTCGGCCTTATGTTGTCCAGCCAGCATATAAGTATTCGTCATACGTGGCATTGGCAGATGGGCGTATGATTCACGTCTACCGTTGCCGGTACTGCGCATGCCCATCAAGCGGGCATTTAATTTATCCTGCATGTACCCAGTCAAGCGGCCATTTTCAATTAACGTGGTAAATTCGGTCGGTGTACCTTCATCATCAATTGTCAGCGAGCCACGGCGATCGGATAACGTACCATCATCGACTACAGTACATAAGGAAGAAGCCACCTGCTCCCCGATTCTGCCAGAAAAGGCTGAGGTGCCACGACGATTAAAATCACCCTCCAACCCATGACCTACTGCTTCATGCAGTAGCACGCCCGGCCAGCCAGAGGCTAATACCACGGGCATAGAACCAGCTGGCGCATCAACTGCTTCCAGATTAACCAGCGCCTGCCGGACAGCCTCTTTGGCAAATGTGACAGCTAAATCATTATCGATAAAGTATTGATAATCCAGACGACGGCCGCCACCGGCACTGCCGCGTTCGCGTCTTCCCTTTGATTCAACGATCACACTGACATTCATCCTGATTAACGGTCTGATATCTGCCGCATAGGTGCCGTCACTGGCCGCAATTAAAATATGCTCAAGACTTCCAGCCAAGCTGACGGTGACCTGATTAACTCGCGGATCAGCGGCACGCGCATAGGCGTCCGCTTCACGTAACAGATTTAACTTTGTCTGGGTGTCCATTCCCAATATCGGATCAAGATCAGAATAAAACGGAGATGCATCAACCATCTTGCGCGCATCGACCTGTTTTTGTTGTCCGTGTTTAACCACAGCACTGGCCGCATGAGTCGCCTCCAGAAGCGCTTTCAGACTCAGGTCATCTGAATAGGCAAACCCGGTTTTTTCGCCGCTGCAAGCCCGGACGCCGACTCCTTGCTCCAGATGATAACCACCATCTTTTATGATGCCATCATCCATTAACCAGTTTTCGCCTCGCGAACGCTGAAAATACAGATCAGCAAAATCAACACCGGGTCTCATGGTGCTTGATAAAGCCCGCTCAATATCTGATGTCTGCAACTCTGCTGGCATCAGTATCTGTTGTTCCAATTGGTCAAATATAGGGTTTGTCATTACTTTTGGACTATGTGTAAAAAGGACAATCTTAGCAGATCCAGGGGGTTGTTGATCTTTGATAGCTGTCTCCGTTGAGACTGAAAAAGCGCCAATTAAAGCGGCATGAGTGATGTCAGCCGGTACATCCATGACTATCATCCCGCCGGAACAGGCCCTAGAGTCTTGCCAATGTTTTTCTGGTAGCGCTTTATAAATGTCAATCTAACAAGATGAAACTAAGGTGTTTCCGGTCGACTCAATGAGAGGTCAGGATCATCCCAGGGACCGGTGAGTCGATAGCGATAACTAATCATATCCACTAAATCCCGGTCAAATAAACGACCCGCAATTCGGTCAACCAGATAAATCGCTGTTCCTACACCAAGCCCGACGGGCCCACCAGCAACCGCACCGGCAAGTGGCAAGGTGGAAGAAACATTGGGGGTGACCACTACTGTTTGATGATAGGTTCTATCAACAATATTGATAGGCCCGGAAACATCAATATTGGCACTTTCACCACGCATTTTGAGGTTATCGGTGACTGCCAGTCCATTGGCAAACTGGAAATCACCACTGATTTGTCTGAAGGCAAAACCTTTGCCAAAAAAATCACTGAAATCCAGGGACAAACGCCGTGGAATAGCGGCAAAACTCATTAAACCAAAGATCCGTCCAGCGGCACCTGGCTCTACATCGACCAGTTGACCATTATTGACTTGAAGGTTCAAGTCACCCTGTAATGCTGCCAGAGAGAGGTTTAATGGTTCATCTGGCCAGCTGAACTGTCCTTTAACCTCGACCTGATTCGCCTCAATGGCAGGCTGATACCCCAGATCCAAAAACAAACCGGCCAGGTCGTTACTGGTAAGTTGCAAGTTTAACTTACTGTTATCAGCAAGCTCATTTTTTTGCCAAACCCCATCCAGATTTGCCTGCAATACGGCTGATTGCAGACTGGCACTTTCCAATACCCAACGTTGGCCCTGTTGAATAGCTCGCGCTTGCACTCTGCCCAGCTGCATTCCATCCACTGTCAAATTATCAATATTTAACTGAAAGCTTGGCCATAAATCAGAGCTGAATTTTTTACGATCTGACGTTTCATTAGAGGCTGCTGGTAATTGAAGATCCACAAAATCAAAATGCAGCGTCGGTAATAAAGCAGAATCCATTGGCCAGCGAATATTGCCCCGCATTTGTCTCGACTGGATTTCCAGCTGCCAGATTTGATTCCTCTGAAACGCTTTTGATTGAACATCATTAAGCACCCACTGATTAAACTGCAGATTATCAACCGCCAGCTCTATTTCAACTGCAGGCCAGTTATCATTATTTTCTGTCTCAGGTAAGTCTTTCAGCCATTTCTGTTGCCATTGCGTCCAATCCGATATTGATAAATCGTTGAGTCGAGCTTTGAAGCGAATACCCGTTGCCGGCAGCTCTGGCTCCGGTAAACCAATAGTTATTTCAGCTCTTGTGGCATCCCCAGTTTGCCAGACGGCTTTTACAACATCGTCATAATTCAAGTGAAATAGCGGCCGCTGTTGGGTATCTTCCATCAATTCAACGCTGATCAAACGGCTATCAGCCGTCTTTTTCCCAATAGGCTCTGGGGCATCAATGGTTATTCCAGCCAAATCCGAAGTCACACGAATATCGGTCTCAAACTCACCCATAGATTTTTCCCGAATTTCGATATCAGCCTGATAACGGGTGGTACCACGCACAAACTCAGGCATATTTTTTTGCCACAGCCCCTCTAGCTGCTGACTATCGACTTCGCCTTTCGCTGTTACCAAGGTTGATTCAGCCTGGGGGATAACATCAATGAGGGTTGGTTTGGCAAAAATATTTGCATTAATGGCTTCCGCATTCACACCATCATTATTAAAGAATAAACGTCCTTTGATATCTTTAATTGGCATCTCAGGCATAGCCGCCAAACTGAGTTGACTGCTTTCAAAACTGAGATGACCAGTAACATCTGTTGCATTGGGGTCAAGCAATGGAATTTTCAGATTTAAGACAATGTTGCTATTGCCCTGAGCCGATACCCAATCGGTAATATCACCATAGCGTGGGCTAAGCGGACTGTTCTGCAAGAAATTCAGTGCATTCTGAGTAGTACCCGATAACAAGCCCGTCAAATCCAAAACAGGCTTACCAGCATAAATATTGTTAATGACCGCACTGACATCAACAAAATCAAACCCGGCGATTCTCCCTGACTTGGGCAAAATATCCAGCTTGTTAGCACTGCTGACGACTTGACCGGCAATACTTTCCAACGCCGGCCAGCCTTCCCCATAATCCAGTCCAACATCAACAACATTCAGGGTAAATTCGAATACATTTGCAGAATCATCAGCGGTAAATGGAAACTCAGCTAAATTGCCTTTTAATGTAAAGTTTCCACTTTCAATTTGTCCGCTGGTATAAGCATCTTCAGCCCATTCAAGATAATCAGGGTCCAAAATCGAACGGGGCACATAACTCAACCAGCTGGCAACAGCCACATCGAGCATTTGCAGATCTATATCGGCGAGAGTGGCATCAGATTGACTTACCAGGCCAATCTTGCCCCGGAAAGTAAGATCATTGTTCCAGATATTCAATTCTGTCAGTTGCATCTGCCAGTTCTGTTCGGCACCGGTCCAGTCCACGCTGGCTTCGACTACATCAAAGTAAATCGCCTCCGGCAGCCAGGTTGGGGCATACAACGTGAGATCACGGCTGTTAATCATTAGCTGTGTAGAAAGCGGATTCCAGTCAAGTTGCAAACTCAGTCCCGACACACCCGGCCATTCATCCACTGGCAAGCTGGCAAACTCATCCACTATCAACTTTGCCGATTGCAGCTCGTTATTATTCCATGAAAGCTGAATGTCGCGGATATCTCCCGCAGGTTGATATTTAGTCAGTATCGGCGGTGAACTCTCGCTGAGTAGGGCCAGGGTGGTCAAATCACTAAGCCGCAGAAAACTGCTTTGAGCGATCCAGCCTTTCATCTTTGAATACTGCAGATTTATCATCGACTGTGGCCAACTATCGCCTGCGACGGTCAACTGAACAGGATCGGCATTTAATTGCCAGGCAGCAGCATCACCCTGCCAGCTGAATTGTCCGGACATGTGATCAATGTCTAACGATTCAATTTCAGGCTTGTTCAGGTTTTCCAGACTGACATCGGTGAGCTGAACTTGGCCTTGCCATTGTTTTTTCAGTATCGATCCGGCATCTAATCTGAGATCTGCACGGCCGCGCGTCACTGAAATGGTATCGAATTGTTGGCTCTGAAAAATAGCAGCCAATTGCAATTGTCTGGCATCGAGCTGATTAACTTGCCAGTTGGCTATTCCAGCCGAATTTAACTCCGCCTCTATTGTGAAATTCAGCTGCTCTCCTAAATGGTGGGGTAAGGTGATATCACCTATCAAATTAGATTTGTTATTGTGAATCAATGCCAGTTGATTCAATTCATAAAGGCCACTCAGCTGTGGCTGTAACTGATCATCGAATTGAATTTCGGCCGATAACAATTCAATATCCCGCCAGGATCGCAATTGCTCAAACCATTCAATTTGAGAATCATCAAAATCCTGTTCTAACGATTTACCTTGCAAACCAATAAGGCTGAAACCACCTTCAGATGAACGCTGAATCGCCAGTTTCAGCCCGGATATACGTGCCGAATCAACCACCAATTGCCGTTGTTGCAG
>NZ_DCSO01000080.1:13860-29672 GCF_002325665.1 Methylophaga sp. UBA1464 | reverse complement strand
GCCGTTGTTGCAGACTCGCAATCAGATCCAGACCAATGTATAGCTCATCAGCAACAAACAATTCACCGATATCAGGTTTAACCTGCATCACAGCAATATCAGTCACCATCAGTTTGGGAAACAGATCGAACCAGTAGAGTCCCGCTTCCCCGATCTGAATCGGATAGCCGGTTTTTTCACTGGCCCAGGCGGCAATTTCGTCTTTACGATCCGCTATTGCACTGGATAACCAGTAAGCCAGCCCCAGTGCCATCAGCATTACTACCACAATCAAGGCCGTAATATTGGTAATTTGTCTGCCAGCGATACGCAGGCTACGATGAAATAGCGGCATGGCTACATCAACACCACGTTAAATTGTTCACGACCATACTGAGGCTCACATTGAAACAGAATCGGCTTACCAATAAACTGTTCTAATTCCGCGACTTTAGTGGAATCTTCATCATTAAGTCGATCAATCACATCCTGAGAGGCCAGCACCAGAAACTGTTTGGACTCATACTGACGAGACTCACGCAGGATTTCACGAAAAATTTCATAGCAAACCGTTTCAACGTTTTTGGTATATCCACGTCCATCGCAACATGGACAGGGTTCACAGAGGATATGTCCAAGACTTTCACGGGTGCGTTTACGAGTCATTTCAACCAGCCCAAGCTCTGAAACAGCGCAGATATTATGTTTGGCGCGATCCAGCTGCATGGCTTTTTCCAGCGTCCGTAATACCTGATCGCGGTGGCTGATTTCTTCCATATCAATAAAATCAATAATGATAATGCCGCCCAGGTTACGAACCCGTAACTGCCGGGCTATGGCCTGTGCCGCCTCCAGATTGGTTTTAAAGATGGTTTCTTCGAGATTTTTATGGCCAACAAAACCGCCGGTGTTCACATCAACCGTGGTCATCGCTTCGGTTTGATCGAATATCACATAACCACCTGATTTCAAAGGCACCTTACGATCAAGCGCCTTCTGAATCTCATCTTCTACGCCAAATAAATCAAATAAAGGACGGTCGCCCCGATAATGCTCCAATCTGACGACACACTCAGGCATAAAGCTTTCTGCAAATTGCTGTGCCTCTCTGAAGGTTTCAGCAGCATCAATTCGAATACGTTCAATTTCCGGTGAAAAGAGGTCGCGCAGAGCTCTTAAGGTTAACGGTAAATCCTGGTACAGGGCTTCACCGCATTGAGTTGTTGCTACCCGCTGACGTAATTTTCCCCACAGGCGATGCAAAAATTCCAGATCGGTGCTTAACTCTGCATCGCTCACTCCTTCTGCTGCTGTTCGCAGAATATAACCACCCTGCTGTTCAGCCAACAGTTCGGATAAACAGTGTTTCAGTCGCTCCCGCTCTGCTTCCCCTTCAATTTTCAGGGATATACCAATGCCTTCTGCTTCTGGCATATAGACCAAATAGCGTGACGAGGCCGATAATTGCGTGGTTAAACGCGCCCCTTTACTGCCCATCGGATCTTTGATGACCTGCACTAACAGTTCATCACCTTCACGTAACAGGCTGGTAATCGGCGGAGTAATACGCGGCGCTTCTTTTAAATCACCAGATTGTCCCTTGGGGATCGAAATATCAGAAGCATGCAAAAACGCTGCACGCGATAAACCGATTTCGACAAAAGCGGCCTGCATACCAGGTAACACGCGACAGACTTTTCCTTTGTAAATATTACCAACCAGACCACGATGTTCATTACGTTCAATGAAGACTTCCTGCAATACCCCGTTTTCCACCACAGCTGCACGGGTTTCGCTTGGCGTAACATTAATCAGAATTTCACTGCTCATGAACACTATCTACCTGTTGTAAAAGCTGACGGGTTTCAAATAGAGGCAGCCCCATCACGCCGGAATAACTACCGTTGATATTTTCAATAAACATAGCAGCTAAGCCTTGAACAGCATATCCTCCTGCCTTATCTTTACCTTCGCCAGTGTCAACATACCACTCAATTTCAGCAGCGGTCAGCGTTTTAAAACGCACTTGACTCACCTGCAGACTTAACCATTTCTGCTGTTGCCAGACGATCGCTACAGCACTCATGACCTGATGCTCGATACCGGATAATTGCGATAAAAACTCTCTGGCCTGTTGCGGGCTTTCAGGCTTGCCAAGAATATCCTGTGAAGGCAATACCACAGCAGTATCTGCGCCAATTACCGGACGCCAGTCAGCTTGTAATGTTTGCCAGCCAGCACGCGCTTTTGCCAGGGCAATGCGTCTGACGTAAGCCGAAGGCAATTCTGCCGTTAAAACGGATTCATCAACAGCAACATTCAGTACTGAAAAATCGACCCCGATTTGTGTCAGGAGTTCTCTGCGGCGAGGCGAAGCAGATGCCAGATAAACTGCGGGAAAGTTCATGCGCGATGATAGGGATGATTTTGCAGAACCGTCCAGGCCCGATAGAGCTGCTCTGCAACCATGATACGTACTAAGGGATGAGGCAACGTCAAACTCGATAGTGACCAATGTTGATCGGCACGCTGTTGACATTCACGGGCCAGACCGTCAGGACCACCAATCAATAAACTGACATCACGCCCAGAGGCTTGCCAGTTTTTCAATTGATCTGCTAACTGTTCTGTCGACCAGTTACGACCGCCAACTTCCAGCGCAACAACGTGATCATTTTCAGGTAAGGCAGTCATTATCCGTTTGCCTTCTTCCTGCATCCATTGACCCACACTACCGGACTTACCTCGTTTTGCAGGTGCAATTTCCTGCAAAACAAGCTGGCATTCACGTGGCATTCGCCGGGAATATTCGTTATACCCCTCGGTTACCCACTGTGGCATCTTCTGGCCAACAGCGAGCAAATTCAGTTTCATTCACCATCAGCCGAAGCACTTTGCGTGACTTCAGCGACAGACCATAACTTTTCCAGATTGTAGATCGCTCTGGTTTGCGGGGTCATGATATGCGCGATCACATCGCCCAAATCAACCAATGCCCACTCACCAATGTCTTCCCCTTCCATCCCCAGTGGTTGTACACCGGCGGCTTTTGCCTGAGCTGACACCTCGTTAGCCAGAGCTTTTACCTGCCTGGTAGATTTACCGGTGGCGATTATCATCACATCGGTGACATCGGTCATACCGGTCACATCCAGCACGGTAATATCTTCCGCTTTAATATCTTCCAGTGCATCTATTACTAATAATTTCAGTTGTTCTGCCTTCATGGGCACTCCAATAAATAAATTTGTAGATTAAGTTTAACGTATGTCGACCTGTGCGTCTGTGGCTGATTCATTCAAGCCGCCTGTCTGCATTGCCGGAAACCATTGACTGGTTTTTCCGGCTACAAAATAGGCTGTCAGCCCAACCCACTCACGCCAGGCCGGCTCAAGTTTTTCCAATTGGTCAAACACAGCGAAATCTAATCGACGTGAATCCCCTGTCTGGCTCCGATAATCGACCGGATAGGGCAACACATTAATGCCTTGTTTTTTTGCAATACCGATTGATCGTGGCATGTGATAAGCCGAGGTAACCAACAGATACTGACCATGCCGTTGGGGTAATACCGTTTTTAACATCTGAAAATTTTCATACGTATTGCGTGACTGAGACTCAATAATCAGCCGCTTTTCATCAATCCCTACCATCGTCAGCAACTGATGACTCAGCTGCGCAGGTGTTGTGCCTGCATCAAAAAAAAGTAAATTATGACCACCGGTGAAAATAACCGGACTACCTGGATAACGTGCGGCTAAATAGGCCGCACCAAAGTAACGATCACTGGCTTGTCCTACCTGTGGCTGCTGCCAGCTGATCGTGCTTTTTATATCTTCACCACCACCCAGAACAATAATGCCATCGATATCATCGGGTAGCTGTAGTGGTTGGCTGATACGGGCTTCTAATGGATAGATTAACCAGTCGCCGACCGGTAATAACATCAGGCTTAAACTGAACAACATCGCTGGAAACAGAAATCGCAAAGCAATTCTTCGATAACCCAAAATCAGCAACAATGTGCCGAACACCAACAGTATATTCAGCAGCATTACCGGACTAAGCACGGCCCAAGCCAATTTAGAAATAACAAAGAATAACTGATCCATCAATTAATGCTGACATTTGAACGGTACAGACCTAATTGTTCAATCACCGCTATCACCGATTCAGGGAGCAGAAAGTTGACAGGATGACCGGCCACTAAATCTTTACGGATTTGCGTGGCAGAAATCGCCAGTGGTGTCACGGTCAGTGGCCAGATTTTGCCTGCCAGAAGTTGACGGTCTGCTGCTTGAGCCAGGTTGTGCACGTAGCAGTTTTGCAGTTCTCCCGGCAAATCCAGAGTTTCCTCCGGGCGTTGGACGACAACGATATGTGCCAGCGGCAAAATCTGCTGCCAACGGGACCAACTCGCTAAACCACGAAAAGCATCTGTTCCCAATATAAGAAACAATGGGGTATGCGGAAGCTCTTCACGCAAGCTAAGTAAAGTATCCACCGTGAATGAAGGGCCATCTCGTTGCAGTTCACGATCATCAACAATTAATTGCTCAACAGATTTGACTGCCAGTTCCAGCATTAAACGCCGGACTTCTGCACTGGCCATTGTCGCCTGCCGATGTGGCGGCACCGCACAGGGAATCAGACGCACATGATTCAGACTGAGCTGCTGGCAAACTTCCAAAGCCGAACGTAAATGTCCGAAATGTACCGGATCAAACGTACCGCCTAAAATACCAATCGCATCGGATTTATTTTCTGACTTGACCACTACCGAACACTATCCATTTTTGTGATGTCAAACCATTTAACCCTACTGGACCACGGGCATGCAATTTATCGGTGGAAATACCGATTTCTGCTCCGAGCCCATATTCAAATCCATCGGCAAATCGTGTTGAAGCATTGACCAGCACCGAGCTGGAATCAACTTCCTGCAGGAAACGTCGGGCGGTATCATAATTTTGCGTCACAATTGTCTCGGTATGCGCTGAACTATGCTGATAGATATGCAACATTGCGGCATCGACATCCTGCACAACCTTAATGGAAAGAATCGGTGCCAGATATTCAGTGTCCCAGTCTGCATCCATGGCTGAATTAATGTTTGGCAAAATACTCAAAGTCTCGTTACAACCACGTAATTCCACACCTTCTTTCATAAACCGTTCGGCCATTTCAGGTAAAAAGCGAGTGGCAACACCGGCATGAACCAATAACGTCTCCATCGCATTACAAACACCATAACGATGACATTTGGCGTTAAAGGCAATTTCTTCTGCCATGGCAAGGTCTGCTTCAACGTCAACATACACATGGCAAATCCCGTCCAGATGTTTGATAACAGGTACACGAGCATCGTTACTGATACGTTCAATCAGATTTTTGCCACCACGTGGCACGATAACATCCACATAAGCCGGCATTGTGATTAACTGGGCGACGGCCTCACGATCAGTGGTTTCCACTACCTGCACCGCGGTCACTGGCAAGCCGGCCTCTTGTAAGCCTTGATGAATGCAGACGGCAATGGCCTGATTCGAATGTATGGCTTCACTGCCACCACGCAAAATAGTGGCATTACCGGACTTTAGACATAACCCGGCAGCATCCGCAGTCACGTTAGGCCGTGATTCGTAAATAATGCCGATCACTCCAAGCGGCACACGCATTTGACCGAGTTGAATACCTGAAGGACGATAACGCATATCACTGATCTCACCAATCGGATCAGCCAGAGCAGCAATCTGCTCAAGTCCTTCTGCCATTGATTCGATTCGAACATCGGTCAATGTCAAGCGATCCAGCATAGCGGCATCCAGCCCTTTTGCCTTGCCCGCCACTAAATCTTGCTGATTGGCTGACTTCAGAGTCTCAGCCTGGCTACGAATGGCATTGGCCATCGCCAATAACGCAGCATTTTTACTGTTAGTTGTCGCACGGGCCAGGACCCGGCTGGCTTCACGAGCCTGTTGACCCAGTTTCTGCATATAGGCTGCAACGTCCACAGCACTCTCCTCTGCTAATAGTTCCGCTTTCATGTTTGCTGCAATTGCATTGACACGCCGGCAACTTGCAAACACAGGGTTGTCAGCATTCGCCAGGCATTATCATTACCGCCACCTTTTGCAGCTCTATCAATGGCTGCCATTTGCGGTAGAAATGCTCGCCATTTTGCCGAAGTGTGTCGACGTAATCCCGATTGAATCAGCGGTCTTGCCTTATCCCAGATCGGTGGTTTTTGGCTGGCAAAAACCTGTGCAGCTTGTGCGCCGTTTTCAATCTGATCCGCCATATCTATCATCCGATGTAACGACCAGGATACCGCCGAAAATACAGCTAATACATCATTCCCTTCTGCCTGCAACATCCTCAACATACGAGGAATTTTTGCAGCCTGACCAGCGTAGACAGCATCCATCAGGGAAAATGCTTCAAATCGAGCACTGTCGGCAACGCTTTCTATCAGCAACTGTTCATCGACCTGCCCATCCGGACTCAGTAAAACAAGTTTATCGATTTCCTGGGCAGCGGCGAATAAATTGCCCTCGGTCCTTTCAGCAAGCATCGTGGCGACTGAAGGGTTTGCCTGCAAACCTTTCTGGCGCATCCGCTGTTGAATCCAGCGAGGCAACATATCCAAACTGACCGGCCATACAGGTACACTGATTCCCGCCCGTTCAAGTGCCGTAAACCATTTGGCTTTTTGCTGTTGTGGCGATAACTTTCCAGTAATCAATAACAGAAAAGTGTCAGCCGCAGGTTGCTCGGCAAATTTTCTTAGAAACTCGCCGCCCTCTTTGCCCGGAGCGGCTGAAGGCAACCTGATTTCAACCAGCTTTTGCGAAGCAAACAAAGATAAACTGTCGTCAGCGAATCTGAGCTTTGACCAGTCAAACCGTGCATCAGCATGCCAGACCTGTCTCTCGGCAATACCCTGTGCTTTGGCCTGATGACGGATCTGATCCGCCGTTTCTTCCACCAACAATGCTTCATCACCAAAAACCACACTGATGACCGGTAACGTATTTTGTAATTGTGAGCTTAGCTGTTCTGCCTTTACTCGCATCAGTTTTTAATCCAGTGCGGCTAAACGGCGGAGAATCGCCTGACTGACCTGTTTGTCCATTTCTTCACGCAATAAACGCTCTTCTCCATCGCGCCCTAAAACCTGTTCCTGGTCAAACTGATAATCACGCCGGGCTTCTAAACTTTCATTGTCGATTAATTTATTCTGTTGCTTATCTGTCAACTGAAAGGTCACTTCTAAAATCAGTTCATATTCACTGACTTTGGCATTGCCCCCAACGGATAAAACACGTCGTTCATAGCGGTTTTTCAGGAAGCTTAATACTGCTGCGCCTTCACTGTAATCATCAATGACATTGATACCGTTACGTCTCAAAGTACGTTTAAGTTCCAAGCCTAAACCTTCACGCATACTAATGCCCTGAATGTGCATGGTCTGAATACTTTCCGGCAGGTCGGCTGCACCACGCAACTGAAAACCACAGGCGGCCACCATCGTACATAAGACAGCAATAACCAGTTTCTTCAACATCATTGTTTCCTTTGTTTATCAGCCGACAACGATATTGATCAGCCTGCCAGGCACCAGAATGACTTTTCGAATCGTTTTGCCATCAATATAACGCTGAACATTTTCATCTGCGAGGGCAAGGGGCTCGATATCAGCTTGCTGGGCATTTACATCAACCATTAATTTAGAACGTAGCTTACCATTGACCTGAATCATCAGCTCGATTTTGTCCTGCTTTAAAGCATCATTATCGACCTGGGGCCAGTCTGCATCAATTACCGCATTATCCTGACCCAGCAGGCTCCACAGTGCATGACAGATATGAGGCGTAATCGGGGCCAGCATCAATACGACAAGTTCCAGTACTTCCTGACGGACGGCACGCGCTTGTTCATTTTGCTCTGTAAATCGAGCTAATGCATTCATCAGTTCCATTATCGCCGCAATCGCGGTATTAAAAGTATGACGCCGCCCCAAATCATCTGACACTTTCGTCAGAGTTTGATGGGCCAGACGACGCAGATCTGTAGCGGCTTCTGATAAATCCGTTAACTTTTTATTTTTTACTACGCCAGCCTCTGCGTGTTCATGCACACTACGCCACAACCGCTTGAGAAAACGATTGGCACCTTCCACCGCATTATCAGACCACTCCAGGGACATTTCAGGTGGCGCAGCAAACATCATAAACAAGCGAGCGGTATCAGCACCATATTCATCAATCAGCGCTTGCGGATCGACTGTATTGCCTTTTGATTTGGACATTTTGGCGCCGTCTTTCAGCACCATGCCTTGAGTGAGCAGGTTTTTGAATGGCTCATCACCACTCACCAGTCCTTCATCACGCAATAATTTATGGAAAAAGCGCGCATAAAGTAAATGTAATACAGCATGCTCAATACCACCGATGTATTGATCAACCGGTAACCAGTAATCTGCACGCTGATCCAGCATTGCCTCATCATTATCCGCGCTGGTGAATCTTGCGTAATACCAGGAAGATTCAAAAAAGGTATCAAAAGTATCCGTTTCCCGACGTGCCGGCTTGCCACATTCGGGACAATCACACTGATAAAATTCCGGCATGGATTTGATGGGGGAACCTGAACCATCAACTACCACATCTTCCGGCAATAACACCGGTAAATCGGCTTCTGGTACAGGTACAGCACCACAGCTATCACAATAAATGACAGGAATAGGCGTGCCCCAATATCGTTGGCGGGAAACACCCCAATCACGCAGACGATAATTCACCTGACGCTCGCCTTTATTTTGCTTACTTAATTCATCAGCGATGGCATCAAAGGCTTCTGCTGAAGTTAAACTGGTGAATTGTGCCGATTGAATTAACCGTCCCTTTTCCGTGAAGGCAGCTTGCTGCAGATCGATACTGGTATCATCTAAAGGTGCAATGACCTGACGGATCGGTAAGCTGTATTTCTGCGCAAATTCGAAATCACGTTGATCATGTGCCGGTACCGACATAACCGCACCGGTTCCATAGCCCATTAACACAAAGTTAGCGACCCAGACCGGTATACGTTCACCACTGACTGGATGAATGACTGATAAGCCGGTCGCCATGCCTTTTTTCTCAGCTGTTTCCAATGCCGCTTCGGTGGTGTCAGTTTTCTTGCATTCTTCGATAAACTGCTGCAACTGCGCATTGGTTTCAGCCATGCGCAAGGCTAATGGATGTTCAGCCGCAATGGCCAGATAACTCACGCCCATCAGGGTATCAGGACGTGTGGTATACACCTCAATATCTTCTTCGCTATCCGCGACAGCAAAGGTGATTTTTAACCCTTCAGAGCGACCAATCCAGTTTGCCTGCATGGTTTTGACCTGCTCAGGCCAGCCAGACAACTGCTGCAAGTCGTCACGCAAATCTTCTGCATAATCCGTTATCTTCATAAACCACTGGGGAATTTCACGACGTTCTACTAACGCACCGGAACGCCAGCCACGTCCATCAATCACCTGTTCATTAGCCAAAACAGTTTGATCGACCGGATCCCAATTCACCGCTGCTGTTTTGTTGTAAACCAGACCTTTCTTGAATAACCGTACAAACAGCCATTGCTCCCAGCGGTAATAATCCGGTTTACAGGTGGCAATTTCACGATCCCAGTCATACGCCAGCCCCAGACGTTGCAGCTGAGCACGCATGTAGTCAATATTTTTATAAGTCCATTCTGCGGGTGGCACCTGGTGTTTCAACGCCGCATTTTCAGCGGGTAAACCGAATGCATCCCAGCCCATCGGTTGCAGCACATTTTTCCCCAGCATGCGCTGATAGCGGGAAATAACATCGCCAATGGTGTAATTACGAACATGCCCCATGTGCAATTGACCACTTGGATAGGGAAACATGGAAAGGCAATAGAATTTTTCTTTGCTCGTGTCTTCTGAAGCACGGAAAGTTTGATGCTGTTGCCACCACGTTTGGGCAGCAGCTTCGATCACATCTGGGCGATAATCAGCTTGCATGGGTTCTCTTTGTGAATATGGTGCAGAAAACGTGGAAGGATACCTCAGCGACAGAAATGCCGAAAGCACCGAATACTTGAAAGACCATCAGCGGAATGATTTCTGCAACCAGTGCTATAAAAACTAAAGTGCAGTTATGACACTGCACTATGATGTTCTGCTTAGATTCTGAATTCTTCGAGCTTACGCCCGCGATTTAATTCTTCAACCAACCATAATGGACGCTTACCAAAGCCTTTCCATGTTTTTTGCGGATCTTGAGGATGACGGTATTTATCAGCACTTTCAGCACGTGGCTTACGTGCGCCTGACAAACCTACTCGCATATTTTTAGCAACAGCTGTAAGCGCTTCTGCAGGGGTAACTTTTTTATCTTTTGCCAAAGCTCTTACGGCATCTGCAACAGCGACAACATCGCTGTCTTTACTATTGAGTTCCGCAACTTTTTTGGTTTTCAGTTTTTTAATCTGTTTTTTTGATTGACTAATCAATTTTTGTAATTCTTGTTCGGAGAGTTTTTCAAGTTGCAAAGCAGATAAAGTACTCATCACATTACCTTTAATTTAAAACATATAAAACAGAATAATATCAGTATTACTTACTTTGTCTATTTGAAAACTTTATTAATTCCCGACTGCCACTAAAACTTTATATTTTGCATAAAGTTGATCATGTGTTTCAACGTTATCAGGATCTTTCGGAATGCAATCAACCGGACAGACTTCAACACATTGCGGCGTATCAAAATGCCCTACACATTCTGTGCATAAGGCAGGATCGATTTCATAAATCTCCTCACCTTGCGAAATCGCGCCGTTAGGGCATTCAGGTTCGCATACATCACAGTTAATGCATTCGTCAGTAATAAACAGAGACATGATTTACTCCGATAACTCTTTAATTAAACGGTAATGAAACTGATAGATTTTAACTCGACTACTTTTTCACTGCCAGCTGCTTGTTTAACGCTTCCTGAACACAAGGGGCAACAAATTGTGAAACATCACCACCTAAAGCGGCAATTTGTCTGACCAGGCTGGAAGAAATAAAGGTAAATTGTTCAGCCGGCGCCAGAAATAAAGTTTCTACTTCACTTTGTAAACGACGATTCATTGCGGCAAGTTGTACTTCGTATTCAAAATCTGAGACGGCACGTAAACCACGAATGATTACCGAAGCATTTCGCTGCATTGCATAATTAACCAGTAAACCATCAAAACTGGTAATTTCCACATTCGGTAATTCATTTAACGTTTTTTTGGCTAATTCCAATCGTTGTTCTATTGAAAAAACCGGTTTTTTACCTGTATCTGCGGCGACGGCAACAATCACTTTTTCAAATAACCGACTGGCACGCTGTACCAAATCTATATGTCCATGTGTAATAGGATCAAAGGTACCGGGATAAATGGCGATAATTGACATGCCAAAACCTTATTTCATTGCGAATAAGCAATATTTTACATCACCGGCTTGTTTATCTTTAATTAAATGCCAATTATCTGGAAGCTGATTCACTTTTTGATGTTTATTAGATTCCAGATACACCAGACTATCTTTATGTAAAAGGTTTCTCTGAGATAATAAATCAGCCATTTCAGACCAGATATTCGCTTCAAATGGTGGATCCAGAAAAACAATATCGTAGGTCCCAGCTGATTGATTCAGAAACTGCTGAGCAGGCTGTCTGAATAACGCACACTGTTCAGCAGTTAACATTGCTTTATTGGTCTGCAACTGTTTATAGGCTTGCAGATCCAGCTCAATCATATCGACCTTGTCTGCACCTCTTGAGGCGGCCTCAAAACCTAATGCACCACTGCCACTGAACAAGTCGAGACAAACCGAGCCCGGTAAATGCGGTTGCAGCCAGTTAAACAAAGTTTCCCGAATACGATCTGAGGTTGGCCTCAGTCCTTCAACGGCGGGGAAAGACAAACGCCTCCCACGCCATTGACCTCCAATAATACGTACTGATTGACGTGTAGATTTATTCAGCTTCGCCACCTACCAGAATGGTGACCATCTTTTGTGGATGAATACGTTTTTTATAAGCGGCTTTAATCTGTTCAATCGTCACCGCATCCACTCTTTCATTAAAGGTGTCCAGATGATTCAGCGGCAAATTATAAAAACCGATCATCGCCAGATAATCGGCAATTTTACTGTTGCTGTCTAAACGCAAAGCAAAGCCACCGGTGATATTTTTTTGTGCAGCAATAAGCTGCTCTTCAGTTGGCCCCTGTTCAACGAAATCCACTAATGTCTGTTTCAATACTTCCAGCGCATGCTCAGCCTGATCATTGCGGGTTTGCAGACCAAACTGATAAGTCCCGGCCTCACGCATGGGCCGGAAGAAGCTGTAGGCACTGTATGATAAACCGCGTTTTTCACGAATTTCGTCGCTGATAATAGACACGAGTCCACCGCCACCCAGAATGTGATTACCTACATATAATGGAAAAAAATCCGCATCATCGCGGGTTAATCCTGGCTGTCCCATCAAAATCGTGGTCTGACTGGAAGGGTACGGTAGACGGACTTCCTGTGCTGTTTCCAGAGGGGAGACTTTAGGCAAAGCTGCTGCTTTTGTTCCAGCAGGCAGACTTGCAGAAATAGTTTCTGCTAAAGCTTTTGCCTGATTTTTATCAGCATCCCCCACAATGACCAATACCGCATTGCTGGCTACATAATATTGCTTATAAAACTGCTCCAAATCGGCAATGGTTATTTCATTTACCGAAGTTTCAGTTCCAATGGGCATGGCCGCATAAGGGTGGTCACCAAATAATTGCTGATAAAAAGCACGGTCGGCGATAGCTGAAGGTGACTGCTTTTCACTTTGCAAACTGGTTTTCACCTGATTGATTAATCTGGCAAATGACGCTTCGGGAAATGTCGGTTGACTGATGACTTCAACAAAGGTCTCAATCGCTGGTTCTAATGCATCGGGCTTGGATAATGTTCGCAGGCTCAATACCGCCATGTCCCGCTCAGATTCGGACTTGAATTCAGCACCTACATCATCAAACGCAGTGGCAATTGCATCGGTATCTTTATTCTGTGTGCCCTGGTTAAGCATGGAGCTCGTCAATAAGGCCACTCCGCCTTTCGGATCCCGGGCAGCACCTGCATCAAATACCAGACGAATATCCATCATCGGCAGCTGTTTCGCTTCCACAAAATAGACCTGCGTACCGTTAGCCGTTTGCCAATTTTCTATTTGTGGACTGGCAATCGCTGAACCAGCTAATAAGAGCCCCGCTATTGAGGCAATGAACTTAACGAGCATGTGGATCTCCCGAGGTAGGACGTGGTGTTGCATTGTCTGATGGCAGTGGAATTAATTCAGCAATGGTCAGACCGTCTTCAATAAAATATTTTTCTGCAACCTGCTGTACCTGTTCAGCGGTGATCTCACTGATTTTATCGGGATAACTATCAGCAAGCCGCCAGTCCAATCCGACAGTTTCCAGCATACCTAATTGCATGGCTTGATAAAATACGCTGTCGAGCTGGTAAACAGAGCTGGCGATCACCTGCGTTTTGACCCGTTGCAATTCCGCCTCGGTGACCGGCTCAGTTTTGACTTTATCCAGTTGTGCAAACACCGCCTGTTTAACCTCTTCAATCGTTTTTCCCTGTGCAGGCGTTGCCGCAATAGTGAAAATATCATCCAATCGGGAAAACGCGCTGTTATAGGCACTGACACCTGCAGCAACCTGTTGCCCACGAATCAGCTCGCGAGAGAAACGACTGCTGGCGCCACCATCCAGAATGCCCGCCAGCACGTCTAATGCATAAGGCTCCCAGTCCTCAATGGCTGTGGTGACAACAGGCACTTTCCAGCCCATCATCAGATAAGGTAATTCGGCAGGTGCTTTCAATTCCAAAGTCCGCTTACCGCGTTGGGGAATTTCAACCTGAGGTTTTACCGTCGCTAACACTTCAGGTTGCAATGGGCCGAAATATTGTTTAGCCAATTGGTAAACCGCTTCTGGCTCAACATCCCCAACGACCACAACCGTAGCGTTATTAGGGGCGTACCACATTTGATACCACTCGCGCAGATCCTCTGGATCGTAATGATTGATATCGTTCATCCAGCCAATCACCGGGTGATGATATGGACTGTTCATAAAAGCCATCGCATTCATGGCTTCACGTAACAACGAACGAGGATTGTCATCGGTACGCATGCGGCGCTCTTCGGCCACCACCTCCTTCTCCTTTAACAACTCAGCATCATCGATAATCAGTTTGCGCATTCTTTCAGCTTCAAGGCGGAAACTGATTTCCAGTCGCTCTTTTTCCAAAGTCTGAAAATAGGCGGTGTAGTCACGTCCGGTAAAGGCATTTTGTGAGCCACCATTTTCAGCAATAATGCGTGAAAACTCGTTTGGGCCCAGATTCTCCGTACCCTTGAACATCATGTGTTCAAGAATATGCGAAATACCGGTAATGCCATTGTGTTCGTAACTTGAACCCACTTTGTACCAGACCTGAGAGACCACGACAGGCGCTCTGTTATCCGGTTTGACCAGTAACTTGAGTCCATTGTCCAGCTGATATTCACTGACTTGTGCAAAGCCAATAACAGGCACTACCAGCAGCGCCCAAACAAGTTTTTTTAAGTTGTGCATCTGCATCTCACAATTGATGACATGATAAGATTATTAATCGAACACTAACGACAAACCGAGAATATGTTTAGTTTCCTCAGAAAAAAAGCCAAACCCAGCGAAAACAATAGCGAACCTGCAAAGCTCACTGATCAGCAGTCAGCCGCACATGATGCGGAAATTAGCGCAGATACTCAAGTTGCCGACATTTCAGATAAACCAAGTTTTTTTGGTCGTCTTAAACAGGGACTGAGTCGCAGCAGCTCAAAACTGACTGAGGGTTTTGCTGATCTGGTGCTGGGGAGAAAAACCATTGACGACGATCTGCTTGAAGAATTGGAAACCCAGTTATTAAGTGCTGATTTGGGTATAGAAGCCACGCAGACAATCATTAATGACTTAACGCAACGCGTAGCCCGCAAACAGTTAAATGATCCTGAGGCCTTGTTTGCCGCCATGCATGCGGATATGGTCGAAATCCTCAAACCGGTATCCAAACCACTCCAGATTCCACCCTCATCAAGTCCATTTGTCATTTTAATGGTGGGTATTAATGGTGTCGGAAAAACGACTACTATTGGCAAACTGGCCAAACAATTCCAGTTACAGGGCAAAAAAGTAATGTTAGCGGCAGGTGACACCTTTAGGGCTGCAGCGGTGGAACAGTTACAGGTATGGGGCGAACGCAATCAGATCCCGGTAATTGCCCAGCAAAATGGTGCCGATTCGGCCTCGGTCATTTTTGACGCATTGCAAGCTGCTAAAGCACGACAAATGGATATTTTAATTGCCGATACGGCAGGCCGTTTACACACCCAATCCAATTTAATGGAAGAACTTAAAAAAGTAAAAAGAGTGATGGCCAAACTGGATACCAATGCCCCGCATGAAATCATGCTGGTGCTGGATGCCGGTACTGGGCAGAATGCCCTGTCACAAGCTGAACAGTTTAATCAGGCGATTGGCTTAACCGGTATTACACTGACGAAACTTGATGGTACGGCAAAAGGCGGGATCATTTTTGCGATTGCCAAGAAAATCGGTCTGCCCATCCGCTATATCGGTGTCGGTGAACAGATTGATGATTTAAGAAGCTTTGAAGCAATAGATTTTGTTGATGCCTTACTGGGTCGTGAAACCACACCATGATACGTTTTGAACAGGTTTATAAA
>NZ_DCSO01000080.1:12976-13763 GCF_002325665.1 Methylophaga sp. UBA1464 | reverse complement strand
TGAACAGGTTTATAAACGCTATGAAAGCCAGCAGGAAGCGCTTTCCGGGCTTAGCTTTGAATTGCTGACTGGCGAAATGGCTTTTTTAACAGGCCATTCTGGCGCAGGTAAAAGTACTTTACTGAAACTGATCGCCCTTATAGAACGCAGTTCACACGGTCAGGTTATTGTCAATAATCAAAATCTGAACCGGTTACCGAAATGGAAAATCCCCTACTACCGCCGCAAAATAGGTCTGGTATTTCAGGAACATAATTTGCTGCATGATCGCACTGTGTTTGATAACGTTGCGTTACCGTTAATTATTGCCGGTGAAAATCATCGGGAAATCGGCCGCAGGGTTCGTGCAGCGTTGGATAAGGTCGGCTTACTTGGCAAAGAACGTAACCTGCCGATTGCCTTATCCGGGGGTGAACAGCAACGTGTGGGGATTGCTCGTGCGGTGGTCAATCGTCCGCCGGTTTTGTTAGCGGATGAACCAACCGGTAATCTGGATCCGGAACTATCCCGGGAGATCATGCATTTATTCGAACAGTTTAATCAGGTCGGCGTAACGGTATTTATTGCCAGCCATGATCAGGACCTGATCAACCAGATGCCCTATCGCCACATCACCCTGCAGCAGGGAAAACTCGCTGAAAATCATTCATGAAACTATTTAATATTCATAACTACCTGCTGCGCCACATACAGGTCATGCTCTCCAGTCTTGGTGAGTTATGGCGACAACCAGTCGCCACCATGATGACCCTACTGGTAATTGGTATCGCATTGCTCTTACCCGCAG
>NZ_DCSO01000080.1:9894-12872 GCF_002325665.1 Methylophaga sp. UBA1464 | reverse complement strand
GTCTATGTCATCCTGAAAAACGTCGAACAGGTAAGCGGAGAATGGCAACACGCCAATCGCATTTCATTATTTCTGCAAAATGATATTGCCGACAAACGCGGCCAGCAATTGGCAGAACAACTGTTGACCTGGCCGGATATAAATGAAGTTTCCTTTCAATCTGCCCAGCAGTCCTTAAATGAATTTCGCGAGATATCTGGCCTGGAAAGTCTGTTAGATACATTACCTGCTAATCCACTGCCCGCAGTAATCATTATCGAACCGGAAGAAAATCAACAGCAGGAAGCAACTGAGGCATTATTGGCAAGACTGGCTGCGTTACCTGAAGTGGATTTAGCTCAGCTTGATATGCAGTGGCTACAGCGTTTACGCAGTATTAATGAAACAGGCCAACGCGGCATTACTATACTGGCTATTCTATTGTCGTTAAGTGTGCTTCTGGTTATAGGCAATACTATTCGGCTGGCCATTCTTAACCGTCAGACTGAAATCCGCGTTATCAAATTAGTGGGCGGCACCAATACCTTTGTCAGACGACCGTTTTTATATACCGGTATGTGGTATGGCTTGCTTGGCGGCGTATTGGCGTGGATAACATTACTGATCAGTCTGCTTATCATCAGCGGCCCGATTGATGAACTGGCCGCATTATATGACAGTCAGTTCCAGTTAAAATGGTACGCTGGTCAAATGTTATTTGGTCTGCCGCTCTGCGGATTATTACTTGGCGTCATGGGGGCATGGCTGGCAGTCAGTAGACATTTGAATGCAATTGAGCCAAGCTAGTCGGCTAATGAAACTTTCTATCCCAACTTCATTCTAATAGAGAGTTTTTGGTATTCTATTTGGTAAAATGAATCAGGTTTTCTTAGGGAGAACGCATACATGACAACCCATGCAGCCCAATATCAACTTGCCACCGCACCGATTGGCAATCTGGATGCATACACCAATCTCGTGCATCAAATTCCCGTTTTAACGGCTGAAGAAGAACACGATTTAGCAACACGGTTACAACAAAATGGTGACCTTGAGGCAGCCCAACGTCTGGTTCTGTCGCATTTACGCTTTGTTGTTCGTATCGCCAAAGGCTACAGCGGCTATGGTTTGCCGGTTGCCGATCTGATTCAGGAAGGTAATATCGGTCTGATGAAAGCGGTCAAACGCTTTGACCCTGAAAAAGGCGTGCGTCTGGTTTCATTTGCCGTGCATTGGATTCGCGCTGAGATTCACGAGTATGTGATTCGCAACTGGCGCATCGTCAAAATCGCCACGACCAAAGCGCAACGAAAATTGTTTTTTAATCTGCGTAGCGCCAAACAGCGTCTGGGCTGGTTGAACCAGGATGAAATTGAAGCTGTTGCTGAAGATCTTGGTGTTACCGCAGCCAATGTAATTGATATGGAACGCCGTCTGGCCCAGCCGGATACATCGTTTGATTTGCCAGTAGATAGTGATGATGACGATTCAACTTATTCACCTGCAGCCTATTTAAAAGCAACGGATAACAGTGATCCATCAAAACAACTGGAACAGGATGATTATGCTGATTTTCAACAGCAGAAACTGGTCAATGCGCTAGCGACACTCGATGATCGCAGTCGCGATATTATCAGTCAGCGCTGGTTGCATGATGATGATAAAGCCACCTTGCATACACTGGCCGAACAATATCAGGTTTCCGCTGAACGGATTCGTCAGATTGAAAATAATGCGATGAAAAAACTTCGTCTGTTAATGGATTAAACAACTGCCATAAAAAAGCCCGCTGACCTTATGGAAAGCGGGCTTTTTTTTACCTGAGCTTATCGTTCCAGCAAAGGCGTTTTGTTTGGTTTTCCATCCCACTCTTCAGCATCGTCTAATGGATCTTTTTTCTCGGAAAGCACCGGCCAGACTTGAGATAATTCCGCATTAATCTGCAGGAACTCCATTTGTTCATCAGGCAAATCATCCTCGGAGAAAATAGCTTCTGCTGGACATTCAGGTTCACAAAGCGTGCAATCTATACATTCATCAGGGTCAATAACCAAAAAGTTAGGACCTTCGTGAAAACAGTCTACTGGGCAGACATCAACACAATCAGTATATTTACATTTAATACAGTTTTCAGTGACAACAAAGGTCATGGTGAAATCTCCACAAATACAATTTTTTACAGGCCAGACCTGTCAGAATGTCGGATATTCTACATGATTTACCCACACTCTGGGCAATGAAGATAATTACGGTATGATCATCTTCACCCAGCGAATTCCCCGCCTGAAAACAGGATGAACAGATGATAAGAAAAATTTTTATTCTCGCCTTATTTATCAGTGCTTTTATACTTAGCACTGCATTTGCTGCATTTAACATGCAAGTCGTGTCGCTTGATTTGTTTTTTGTTCAGTGGCAATTACCTTTAGCCGTTTTATTAATTGCTGTATTGCTGTTGGGATTGATGATTGGAGCAGCACTTATAGCGCTCAGTACCATCCGTATCCGCTATGAAAACCATCGATTAGTCAATAAATTACAAAATGCCGAACAAGAATTAAACAGCCTGCGTATTTTACCTGTGCGTGATAGTCGCTAGGTCAATATGATGATGCAATGGCTATTTTTGTTATTACCGGTTGCGGCATTGTCAGGTTGGCTCCTCGCCAGGCGACATTACCAACGCCTTCCACAAAAGCATGCTAAGACCTTCAATCCAGAATACTTCAAAGGGTTGAATTACCTTCTCAATGAACAACCTGATAAAGCAATTGATGTGTTTATCGGCTTACTGGAAGTCAATAGTGAAACGGTTGAAACCCATTTGGCTTTAGCGAATCTTTTTCGCCGTCGCGGTGAAACCGAACGCGCCATACGCATTCATCAAAATTTAATTGCCAGACCCAGCTTACATGGTGAGCAACGACTGCAGGCAATGGTGGAATTGGGTCTGGACTACATGCATGCCGGGGTATTAGACCGGGCAGAACATCTTTTTT
>NZ_DCSO01000080.1:1233-9756 GCF_002325665.1 Methylophaga sp. UBA1464 | reverse complement strand
GAGTTACTGCAACAACCCCACCCCCACCCGGAAGCCGCAAAACAATTAATGCGCATATATCAGCAGGAAAAAAAATGGTCTCAGGCGATCGAAATGGGCAAACAGATTGATGCGAGTAAAACCGGCCAGGTCAGGCCCTTGATTGCCCAGTTTTACTGTGAATTAGCTGAACAACATGCCGATCAGGATCGACATGAAGCCTTTACTATGCTGAAACAGGCCCTGTTTCATGATGCCAATTGCGTCAGAGCAAGTCTCCTGGAAGCCAAACTTTATCTGGCATTAAAACAGCCGCGCAAAGCGCTGGATGCACTGCAGAATATTGAACAGCAAAACCCTAAATTTCTCTCAGAAGCATTATCATATTGGCACGAAGCCTATCAGCAAATGGGAGATTTACCAGCGTTTCGTGAACAGCTATCGCAACTGATTACCCGCCATCCGAATATGACTTCCGCCCGTATTATGTTGACGCATATTGTCGCACAGCTTGAAAACACTCAAGCCGCTCAACAAATACTCTTTGAACAGTTGCATCATCATCCTTCTGTTGAAGGATTACATACATTGATTAAACTTGGCGAAAGCAACCAGATTGCACTGATACCTTTGATTGAACGTATTACCAGAACCATGGTGGAAAAAGGTGATCGTTATACCTGTAAAAACTGTGGCTTCTCAGGAAAAACCATGCATTGGCTATGTCCCGGATGTGCCAGCTGGGGAACAGTCCGTCCAACTGAAATTCATCTCACTGCTTTGGAAAAATTACTGGATTCACCTTCATGAACAAGACACGTATTTATCACAACCCTCGCTGTAGCAAATCACGCGAAACCCTGGCGTTACTTGAAAGTCAGCAGCAAGATATTGAAATTGTCGAATATCTGAAATCGCCACCTTCAGTGGATGAATTGACGGCTATTCTACGACAACTGAAGCTTCGTCCCAGACAGTTGTTACGTTCTAAAGAATCGCTATACAAGGAATTACAATTGGATAATGCGGATTTATCTGATGAGGATCTGATCACAGCGATGTGTGCCAACCCGAAACTTATCGAACGCCCTATCGTCATTAAAAACAATCAGGCCATTATTGGCAGACCACCCGAAGCGGTGTTGAATATTCTTTGAGAACCCAGCATGCATGAAATTTTGATCCTCTATTACAGCCAGTCAGGCCATGTTAAATCCATGGCAGAACACATTGCACGGGGCGTAGAAAAACATCCGGAATGTACTGCGAGGCTCAGAACTGTTCCCAAGGTTTCAACCGTCTGTGAAGCAACTGAAGAAGAAATCCCACCTGGGGGCCATCTTTATGCCACGGCAACGGATTTACAGGAATGTGCAGGGTTGATTATCGGTAGTCCTACCCGCTTTGGCAATATGTCAGCTGCCCTTAAATATTTTATTGATGGCACCAGTGATCACTGGCTATCCGGGACATTGAGCGGTAAACCTGCCGCAGTCTTTACCTCGACCGGAAGTCTGCACGGTGGGCAGGAAACCACCTTGTTATCGATGATGTTACCGCTATTACATCATGGCATGGTAATCAGTGGCTTGCCCTATTCAGAAGCCGCATTGATGACAACACAGACAGGTGGCACCCCCTATGGTGCCAGCCATTTCGCAGGCCCGGATAATAAACACGCTATGAGCCAGGAAGAGATTGTTCTCTGTCAGGCGCTGGGGCTACGGGTAGCTGACCTTGCTGTAAGGCTGATCAGATGAAGTTAGTGCAATCCCTTAGAATGATTTCTTTAATCAGTTTTTTTGGACTGATGATAAGCTTGCTGATATGGATTTTGATCGCAGAACACAGTGAAAACTTTCCGGTAGCAGCATGGTTGATTATTGGTGTAATGCCCTTGCTGTTTCCAATGCGTGGGATCTTATATGGCAAAAGCTATACCCATGCCTGGGCCAGCTTTTTGATGTTATTTTACATTGCTCATGGTATTGGCGAACTCTACAGTCGCGATGCCATTATCTGGTATCCTTTATTTGAGGTCATATTCAGCAGCGTTTTCTTTATTGCAGCGAATCTTTATATTCGTGCCTTAGCAAAATTGCGAAGAAACTCACAGACTTAAGCTGTGAACAGTGTTGAAATACAACTACTATTTTTCCGGAATCCATTATGAGCACTATTCCAGCCATCCAATCAGCTTACCAAGGTATCCAGAGTGGTATGCAAAGCCTGAACAAAAACGCCTTTGCTGTGGCCAGTGAATCGACCAAAGGTGGTGATATGGTGACACCGATGGTGAATATGAACAGCGATAAACTTCAGGTTCAGGCTTCCGCCAAAGCCTTACAAATCAGTTCAGATACACTGGGTTCATTGCTCGATATCAAAGTTTAAACGGCTTTTTAATCTCAATATCTCATAACACTGGCAAAAAAATTACATTTGACGATACACTATAGTCGTTACTGACTATGAAGCCTTATTTTGAGTTTACCTCCATACGTTGCGCTCAACGCAAAAATTATCCGCGAAACGCTACCCCCTGAAATACTCCATCAGCTTGATAGCCTTCAGGTGTTTTCTGAAGTCACATCAACCAATGATATTCTCTGGCAAAAAGCACAAAACGGAAAAACCGGTACATCAGTGTGTCTTGCTGAAATGCAAACCGCCGGGCGTGGACGACGTGGTACCGAATGGGTTTCCCCTGCCAGTGGCAATATTTACCTTTCAATAATGCGTCAGCTGACAAGCGAGTCAGTTCGAAATGGTTTGAGCATTGCTATTGGTATTGCCCTGATAAACACGCTCAGAGAATATGGAATTGACGACCTGCAACTTAAGTGGCCCAATGATGTGCTACATAAGCGACGTAAACTTGCAGGAATTCTTGTAGAATCACGTTACGGAAGCCAAAACTACGTTACCGTCGGTATCGGCTTGAACCTCTCACTACCGGACAATATACAGACTGCCATCCCTCAGCCCATTATCAGCCTGGAGCAACTTTGTAACCCGCTCCCCTGTCGCAATCGGCTGGCAGCTAAAATAATTCAAAATATGATTGAAACTCTAGAACTGTTTTCTCATCGTGGTCTTAACGACTTTTTGCCTTTATGGCCACAATATGATGCTTTACATAATCAAGCCATCAATATCATCAGTGAAAACGGTCAATTTACCGCACTTGCCTGTGGTATCAACGAACAAGGTGAATTACGATATATGCGAGACCAGCAAGTAGCCTACTTGTCCAACAGCCACCTCAGCATCAGGTTTGCTTCATGATCCTATTAGTCGATATCGGTAACAGTCAGGTCAAGTGGACAACGATAAAATCCAAGGTTTTGGCTGACTCAGAAAGCTTTGCCAGACCAAAGACCGGCATCAAAGCAGCCCTGAATAAAGCCTGGAAATCACTTGATGGCATTACAGCAATTTTTGTCAGTAATGTAGCAGGTGAGAAAATGGCCGCTCAACTCAGCGAATGGGTTGAAAAACAATGGCAGCTCACTCCGGTATTTATTCGAAGTGAGAAAAGACGTTTTGGTGTCACCAATGCTTATGACCAGGCTGAAACGCTTGGTATAGATCGCTGGTTAGCTATTATCGCTGGCCGTCAGCACGCCAAAGAAGTCACTTGTATTATTGATTGTGGTACGGCAATTACGGTCGACATAGTCACTGAAAAAGGTCAGCATCAGGGCGGTTTGATTCTTCCGGGGTTATCACTGATGAAACAAATGTTGACCGATAATACAGATGCACTGAATAACGCCACACAGGAAAGTGAATTTAAATTATTGGCAACCAATACGCACAGCGCTTTTCAAGCCGGTACGTTGTATATGGTGACCGCTACCCTGGAAAACCTTATCAACGATCTGCAACAGAATTTCAAAAACGAAATTCGGTTTTTAATCACCGGTGGTGATGCTGACGAATTAATCCGGTTATTGCCACAACTCCTTATTCATGAACCTGATCTGGTACTGAAAGGCCTGGCTCAATACGCAAGACAAACCAATCAACGCAATCAAAACAAACCCTCAAAACAATCAGAAACAAAATCATCGGCAGATGAAAACCATGTTGAAGACTCAACGGCATTGCCAGAAAACACGAACTGAGATAAGCTTTTGCCCCCTTATAGGAGAACTGGCCGAGTGGTTGAAGGCGCACGCCTGGAAAGTGTGTATAGGTTAATAGCCTATCGAGGGTTCGAATCCCTCGTTCTCCGCCAATTTAATTCCGATCATAGCGTCCTCGATTTATCTCTCTGATTTTTTTCTTACGCATGCCTCTTTCATATTTACCGCAAGCTTTTTGGTTTGTTACACCTAACTGAGAAAATGCAACAATTCTAAATAGTGTCAGTATCGGTCACTGCGTTATGCGAATGCCCTTTGCAACTTCTAACAAGAAAATCTTCATTACTCCGTCAATAACAAATTTCTTTGTTTTTATTACTTCTATGCATGGCACTGAAATCAAAAAAAGCATAGAATAGCTAACTCTATGGTGGCCCAGCCGGTCTCCTCGCGACGATATGTTGGTTACCACGTCAGGCCCGGAAGGGAGCAGCGCAGCCATCGGACTCGGGCGCCGAGATTGGGCTGGTTTGGGTCACCACCCTTATGACCACATTGGGTATCTGACAAGCTGCATGAGTTATCTGGTACTGGCCCGCAAGTGGCGCCCCAAAAAATTTGCCGAAGTTGTCGGCCAGCAGCATGTTTTACGCGCGCTGATCAACGGTCTTGATCAAGATCGCCTGCATCATGCTTTTCTGTTTGCCGGCACCCGTGGCGTGGGCAAAACCACATTGGCAAGGATCTTTGCCAAATCTCTCAACTGTGAACAAGGCATCAGCTCTACCCCTTGTGGTGTATGTAACAGCTGTGTTGAAGTCGACAATGGTCGGTTTGTTGATCTGATTGAGGTGGATGCGGCGTCACGTACCAAAGTCGATGATACCCGCGAACTGCTGGATAATGTTCAATACGCACCGAGTCGTGGACGTTATAAAGTCTATCTGATTGACGAAGTGCATATGCTGTCTACCAGCAGTTTTAATGCATTATTAAAAACGCTGGAAGAGCCCCCTCCCCACGTCAAATTCCTCTTTGCGACAACTGATCCACAAAAATTGCCAGTCACTATTTTATCGCGCTGTCTGCAATTTAATCTGCGTCGGCTGGATATCAGACAAATCGAAGATCATCTCGCGTTTATCCTGCAGCAGGAAAACATTGATTTTGAGGCCGAAGCTTTAAATCAAATTGCGTTTGCCGCCGATGGCAGCATGCGGGATGCGCTGAGTTTACTGGATCAGGCAATTGCCTTTGCCGGTGGAAAAGTCACCGCGGAAATTGTCAGCCAGATGCTGGGCAGTGTGTCACAGCAGCAGTTAATTCAACTTCTCCAAGCGTTTGCTACAAAAGATGCTAAAGCCCTGCTGGCGCATACCGATGAGTTGGCCTCTTTAGGGCGTGATTTTGTCGTGGTGCTGGATGGTTTGATGACCAGCCTGCAACGTATTGCCACAATTCAATTGATTGCCGACACAGAAACGCTCGACCAGCAAGATGATGCGGCACTTAAAAATTTCTCAGATGTTTTCAGCGTAGAAACGGTTCAACTGCTTTATCAGATTGCCCTGCATGGCAAGCGTGATATGCCATATGCAGCGGATCCACGCAGTGGTTTTGAAATGACCTTGTTACGGATGCTGAGTTTTCAGCCTCAAACAGTCAATAATAGTGCAGGACAGTCCCCCGCAAAAAAGCCGCAAACTAATGCGAAACCGGTGCCTGCTCCGGCACCGCTGAGTCCATCAATTGAACCTGAAGCAAATTATTCCCCGGATGCGAATACCACAACTCCATATTCTGTGGCAGCCACGGGACAAACGGTTGCGCAGTAAACTGATACAGTCGCCGTTAAGATAGAAGAACCAACAATTGATCATAAAACGGCTTCGGTTGCAGCGGTTGAAACAAAAACAGAATCAGCGGTAACTTCGGATTTGCCCATTTCTGAAGAAGTAGAGCAACTTGCCAGTTTAACCACTGCAAATTGGACGGCATTGATTGCGCAATTAAAGTTGTCGGCTTTTGCCAGACAACTTGCCGATCATTGTGCATTTATCCGCACGGATAACAATAAAATCTATCTCTCCGTCGCGCCTGAACTACAGCATCTGGCTAATGATAAATCGGTTACAAAACTACAAACAGCTGTCAGTAAACAACTGCAGTTTGAAGTCATATTAGTGTTCACTGAAGCAACAAATACAGAAAATATATCTACATTGGCTGCTGAGCGCGCGCAACAAGCCGCTGAGCTTCAGCAAAATGCGGTTGATGCCATCCACAATGATCCTGTTGTGGAACAGATCAAAAATGCATTTAATGCCCGTATAATCGATACTACAATTAAACCCTTATAACTAGTGAGGATCTCCTATGAAAGGTGGATTAGGCAATCTGATGAAGCAGGCCCAGCAAATGCAGGCCAATATGCAAAAAGCCCAGGAAGAACTGGCCAATGTTGAAGTGACCGGCCAGGCGGGTGGTGGCATGGTACAAATTACCATGACCGGGAAACACGATGTAAAACGGGTAAGTATTGAGGATAGTCTGTTTCAGGATGACAAGGACATGCTGGAAGATTTGATCGCTGCGGCAGTCAATGATGCCGTCAGACAGGTCGAAAAAACCACTCAGGAACGCATGGCCGGTATGATGCCTCCTGGTATGAAGATGCCTTTCTAATCTCAGGCAATTATGGCGACTCTTGGACCCAGCATTGATCAACTGATTCAGGCTTTACGCTGTTTACCCGGTGTCGGGCCTAAATCAGCCCAGCGTATGACATTTCATCTGCTGGAGCGCGATCGTAGCGGTGGTGAACATCTGGCTGAAATGTTAAGTAAGGCACTCGCCAATGTAAAACATTGCCGTCGATGCCGGATTTTAAGTGAAGAAGATATTTGCAGTCGTTGCAGTGACTCTTCTCGTCGTGACGATCAACTGTGTATTGTCGAGATGCCCAGCGATGTGATTGCAATTGAACAGGCTACCCATTATCGAGGTCAATATTTTGTGCTTACCGGCCATTTATCTCCGTTAGATGGTATTGGACCTGAAGCACTGGGGATTCCTGATCTTATCGAACGGTTTGATCAGAAGACTGTTTCTGAAGTTATTCTGGCAACCAATCCGACTGTTGAAGGACAGGCCACGGCGCATTACATCAGTGAACTGGCACGGGCAAGAGAAATACATGTAACACGTTTGGCGCATGGTATTCCATTGGGGGGTGAACTTGAATATGTTGACAGTGGTACACTTTCTCATGCATTTTCTGGACGAGAATCTTATTAACCGAACGTAAACATTAAGAGCGGCTTTACATGACGGATATCTATACGGCATATGACTCACTGAAAAGCTTTAACGGTCTCATTCACCGCCAGCCATTATTTCTATCCAAAAAGCTTGATGTTGACAGCTATCACCTGACATTTCTTGACATCAATGGTAACCCGCTAAATGAAGACTCACCGGTTCCCGATTTTTTGTCGCAGCTATCTGATATTCTGCAGGCAATAAACCACAATCAAAAAACCTTATTGACGATTCCCGCCTCATGGCAACAAGCGCTTTTTGATTACGCCATGCCAGGTATAGATTTAATTATTGAAGCAAATGAAAAATCGTTATCCAAACCGGCCAGTACGCATGTAAGTTATGCTACTGATGCCAGAAATAATGTAGGCCAGACCCAAACTTTATTGATCGACCTGGATACATTCTCTGCAGATGAGATAACCGCAAACTTACCCCAGTGGCGCCAACAACATGAAGTGCTATGTGCCTTGAACGTCAACGTACTCAAGCAGTTCAGTTTGTGCCAGCTTCACGATATAGACTTACTTCAGGGTTTTTTCTACACCTTACCGGATACTTCCCACGATAAGAATGTTGACCCTGCGGCGCAAACGCTGATGGAACTTTTAGTCAAGCTGCAGGATCCAGAGGTAGAAGTTGATGAACTGGCTGAAATTATTAATCAGGACGTGGCGTTAAGTTATAAGTTACTTCGTTTGATTAACTCAGCATTTTTTGGTCTACCCCGCGAAGTCGGCAGTACCCGCCAGGCTGTTGTGATGCTGGGACAAAATAAAATTAAAACCTGGGCCAGCCTGTTATGCCTGTCTGGCCTTGATAATAAACCCAGTGAGCTTCGCACCACCGCGATGATTCGAGGCAGAATGTGCGAATTGCTGGCGAAATACTATAAAGGCCATTCCGATGTCTTTTTTGCTGCTGGCTTGTTTTCCACGCTTGATGCCTTAATGGATAAACCGCTTGAAGTACTATTACAAGACCTGCCGTTAAGCGAAGAACTGCACTCCGCCCTTTTACTTAAAGAAGGCGTTGCCGGTACCGCACTTAACCAGGTATTGAATTATGAGCGGGGCAACTGGTCTGCAATTGATTATTCCGTAGTGAGTGCCGAAGCACTCCTGGCAGCCTA
>NZ_DCSO01000080.1:0-1179 GCF_002325665.1 Methylophaga sp. UBA1464 | reverse complement strand
GCCAAAGAGCTTAATCTACAGTTAAACGATTAATGGCTATCAGCTGGTTAGGATCCTCAGTGGACAGTCCGTTCCCACCAGTTGAACAGACAACCTCACATGGCTTATTAGCTGCTGGTGGAGACCTGTCTGTTACGCGATTACTGAATGCTTACCGCCAAGGTATTTTCCCCTGGTTCAATGCTTATGATCCGATTTTATGGTGGAGCCCTGATCCCCGCATGGTATTCGAAACCGATAAGATCCACATCAGTAAAAGCTTAAAAAAAGCCTTACGACAAAAACCTTTTCGCATTACATTTGACCAAGATTTTAAAGCGGTTATGCAGGCCTGCGCCGCACCTCGACTGAAAATGCCTGTCGATCAACATGAAACCTGGATTCATAATGAAATGATAGCGGCTTATACAGAATTGCATCAGACAGGTTATGCCCATAGTGTGGAATGTTGGCAGGATGGACAGCTTTTTGGTGGTGTTTATGGTGTGGCCATTGGCAAAATGTTTTTTGGTGAATCCATGTTCAGTTTTAAAACAAATGCTTCAAAAATTGCCCTGGTTGCCCTCTCCCGGCAGCTCAGATTATGGGGTTATCCACTAATTGATTGCCAGGTGTATTCTGAACACTTGGCACGTCTTGGAGCAGTCACACTACCAAGAGAACAATTTGTTGAGCGGGTGCAAAAACTGTGTTCCTTATCTGGCCAGTCTGGCAGTTGGCAAACCAGCGCGTTACCGTTTGTTTATGAGCCTTGATTTTTATCAGGACAGGCCACATGCCTGCTCTTATCTGGAAGATCGTTTAGCGCGAAACATTTATCCGGATCCGCTGCGCCCACTGACAAATACGCTTTACAGTCAACTTATCCAGCATGGTTTCCGCCGCAGTGGAGAGCACGTCTACCGACCTTTCTGTCCGGCATGCGATGCCTGTGTACCGGTCAGGATTGATGTTAATAACTTCCGGCCAAACCGCAGTCAACGGCGTTGCTTGCGCAACAATAATGATATTGACATCGTTATCAAGCCAGCTAATTTTAATGCCGAACATTACGAACTTTATCAGCGCTATCTGGCACATCGTCATCCCGGTGGCGGAATGGATAATCCAAGCAAAGAAACCTATCTCCAGTTTCTCACCAGCAGCTGGAGCGATACGGCGTTTATAGAATTCCGAGCG
>NZ_DCSO01000019.1:9933-10558 GCF_002325665.1 Methylophaga sp. UBA1464 | reverse complement strand
TCACGAAATGCATGTTTGACATCGTCAATCCGGCTGACAGTATCAGCTGCTTCAATCACGCTATCCGGTGCGCCGCGACCGGTAATAATCACATGTTGCATAACTGGACGTGCCGCAATATCGGCCAGCACTTTGTCAGCATCCAGATATTTCATTTTCAGGACAATATTCAGTTCATCCAGCAGAATCACATGAATGCTGTCGTCTTGTAACAGGGTTTTAACAATATCCCAACCTGCTTCGGCAGAAGCTTTATCCTGTTCCAGATTCTGGGTATCCCAAGTAAACCCATCACCGACAACGTGATAACTGACCTGTTCAGGAAAACGACGATAAAAGGCTTCTTCGCCAGTACTCATCGCCCCCTTAATAAATTGCACAATCCCAACTTTCATATCATGACCCAATGCACGCGCAATCATGCCAAAACCCGACGAGCTTTTGCCTTTGCCATTACCAGTTATACACAGCAATAGTCCTTTATCCCTGGTGGCTTTCTGGATCTTCTGATCGACCACTTCTTTGTGACGTTGCATGCGAGCTTTATGGCGTTGGTTTTTCTCAGAATCAGTCATAATTTTCCTAAAATAAAACAAAAAATATCAGTAATGCCGCTTCAAGCAGT
>NZ_DCSO01000019.1:7223-9805 GCF_002325665.1 Methylophaga sp. UBA1464 | reverse complement strand
AATGGCACCCGCCGTATCACCAGTGAAGCCATTTAATCGCCGTTCCATCAAATAGCGCAGCAATAAAAAAACGATTAAGCCAAACAACAGGGCAAACAGGCCGATACTGAACAAAGCTACTACAGCCACGGCAAGTATTAATCGGCGTGTGTGCAGTGCTGATTGCTGTTGTTTGAGAATACTGCCCAAACCGTGAGGACGCACATAGTCCGTGGTTAAAAACAATAACGGTAAAGCGGTGCGGGCCAGTATCACAGACCAGATTAATGCCCACCAGTTCTGTTCGGCGAGTAAAACAGTCAGCATGACAAATTTAATCAACAGCACTAATACGATTGTCACCACCGCAACAGGACCGGCTGCAGGGTCTTTCATAATGCTGAGGGTTCTGGCCTTATCGCCAATACCACCCAACCAGGCATCAGCACTGTCAGCTAATCCATCCAGATGTAATGCACCAGTAAAAGTTACCCAGACAGCTAACACCAAAATAGCAGAGACCATTGGTATTTGAGAGGCCAGACTCCAGCCTAAAAGGCTTAAAACAATACCGATTAGCAAGCCAACCAATGGATAAAACAATAAGGAGCGGCCAATATCCTGTTCAGCAAATTCACCCTGCAATTTGATGGGCAGGATCGTTAAAAACTGCAGCGCTATCAGAAAAGATCGCATCAGCTAATGGCCCCGGCAATCGCCGCCTCTTCAAAAGTCGCCATTTGATTGTGGAGGGCACAGGCCATTCTTAATAAAGGAATGGCTACAGCTGCGCCGCTGGCTTCCCCCAGACGCATATTAAAGTTGACTAAAGGCTGAGCATCTATCGCCTGTAAGATGGCACCATGCCCTGGTTCGGCGCTATGGTGACTGAACAGAAACCAGTGACGACTCTCCGGACATATCTGTTCTGCACATAAAGCGGCAACACTGCTGATAAAACCATCGATGATTACAGGAAGACCGGATTTTGCACATTGCAGATAACTTCCTACCATCGCGGCAATTTCAAAGCCGCCTAAATAGCGCAATACAGCGAGCGGCGAATCCAGAT
The DNA here is from genome assembly GCF_002325665.1 of Methylophaga sp. UBA1464. Lineage (NCBI taxonomy): Bacteria > Pseudomonadati > Pseudomonadota > Gammaproteobacteria > Thiotrichales > Piscirickettsiaceae > Methylophaga > Methylophaga sp. UBA1464. The sequence goes on along the minus strand of NZ_DCSO01000019.1, from coordinate 8,754 downwards.
GGTTTTTATGCAAAACCAGGGATTCTTCAATGATAGTGGCTTTATGTGAGATGCCTTCTGCGTTGAGCCCCGTGCCTGGCCCTGCCAGTTGGCTTGCGGGAAGATTCAGTAAGGCACAGGCCATGGCACTGGCTGCTGTCGTGTTGCCAATGCCCATATCGCCGGCAATATAAATCCGGGTACCGTTTTGCTGACAACATTCCACGTTATGCTGACCAATCAACATGGCTTGTTGGCATTCGGCTTCAGTCATGGCAGCTTGCTGATGAAAATTGGCCGTGCCATTGGCGATGCGTTGATCCTGTACGCCTTTGATTTCTTCCAATTCTGTGACAGTGCCAACATTGATCACATCCAGCGAGGCGTGCAGGTGTTTCGCAAGGACGCTGATAGCGGCGCCACCTGAAGCGAAATTACGTATCATCGAAGCGGTAACTGATTGCGGGTAGGCTGAAATATTCTCTGCCATGACACCGTGATCGGCAGCATAGACGGTGATGTGCACATGCTCCGCTTGCGGCGAACCACCTTGCATTGCAGCAAGTTGTACAGCCAGCCGTTCAAGCTGGCCTAATGATCCTGCAGGTTTAGTCAGCTGGCTTTGTCGAACCAGCGCTTGATCAGCAGAGTCAGTATCAAGGGCTTTGACTGGCAACGTTAACCAGTGGTTGAAATCGATCATTCAGTTTCCTTTTAATGCATGCGGCAGTCCCGCCACAGTCAGGATGACATTATCCACCATTACAGCAAGCTGCTGATGTAACCGGCCGGCTTCATCACAGAAACGCCGGGTCAGCTCGCCCATTGGCACGATGCCCATACTGGTTTCATTGCTGACCAGAATGATTTCAGCTTGTAATGTTGGCAAGGTATCCAGTAATTGCTGGATTTCATCGCGAATGAATTTTTCGTCATCAGCCAATAACAGATTAGTCAGCCATAACGTCAGGCAATCCACCAAAATGCATATATTGGCAGCGTCCTGTTGTTGCAAAGCAGCGGCCAGATGCAAAGGTACTTCAATCGTGGTCCAGTGAGCAGGACGCTGCTGTTGATGCAATACGATACGTTGCTGCATTTCATTGTCATCAGCACGAGCCGTGGCAACATATAAAACGGGCAATTCGCTGTTGGTAGCGCGTTGTTCGGCCAGTCGGCTTTTACCGGATTTTACACCGCCTAGGATCAGGGTTTTAGCCATTTTCTGCCTTTAAAATCGTCAGTAGTTCTGTGGTATCCATATGCTGTTCTATCATCTCGGCCAGTCGTTCAATATCTGTTTCACGCAAAGTATGATAATCAGGGCTGCTGACATTATTCAGTCCGGCCCATTGCAGCAAGGCATCGCAGCTTTTTGGCTGTTCAAACAAGCCGTGCAGATAGGTGCCGATAATCTGTTGATCTTCGCTGATTGCCCCATCAGGGCCGTTTGATAGCTGTAACAGGGGACGCATCAAAGCTTTGCCTTCACTGATACCAGCATGGATTTCATAGCCAGTGATGGGAACAGCATTTAACAGTAACTGCCCCT